>JBAVCA010000218.1:0-7684 GCA_049586475.1 Nocardioides sp. | reverse complement strand
TCGGCGACGACCTCGCCGGCATAGGTCCGGTCGACCACCCGAGGCGACAGGTCCCGGTCGGGCGCCGGGTACTCGGTCAGCTCGAGGGTGTCCTCGACCCGCTCGGTCACGTAGAAGCCCCACCCCTGGTAGCCACCACCGCTGACCGCTGCGAAGTCGTCCCAGCCGGGGATCAGCGGCGGGGCGATCCGGTAGCCCCCGCTGACCAGCGGCGGCTCGTACTCGTTGAGGTACTTGCCGACGAAGCCGGTCGTGTACCCCGCGCCGTCGAGGGAAACGTTGTAGGACCGCTCCTCGTTGTCGTTGGCGGCGAACGCCGCATAGCCACCGAGCGCACCGAGCGGGCCTCCCGAGGTGTTGGACAGCACGCCGTTGAGGTGGGGGGGCAGCCCGGTGAAGGTGGCCGCACGCGAGGGACAGCACAGGCTGTTGACCACGAAGGCGTTCTCGTAGGTCGCGGAGCGCTCCGTCAGCGCCACCAGGTTCGGCATGGTGCGCATCAGCTCGGTGGAGAAGTCGTCCATCACGACCAGTACCACGTTGGCGGGTCCCGACGGCGGGATCGGGGGTTCGGTCGGCAAGGCCGTCGGGGTGGGTGTCGCCGGCGCTGGGCGCTGGGCGTCGGCGCCCGCGGCTGGCGGTGCGGCGGGCGGGACGTCGTCGGGTGCCAGCAGGACGACAGGCAGCACGGTGGTGGTCAGCGCCACGAGCAGGACTCCTACGAGGATCGCCGCGCCACGGAGTCGAGCATCGCGACGATCGTGTCGTCGATCAGCTGTCCGAGCACCCATTGTGCCCATCTTGCCCGGTTCGATCGTCTACTTCGACCGAAACGCCGGGCGAGGTCCCCGGTCTCCCCAGCCGCCACTAATCTTGCGGGGTGACCGGTCCTGAGTTCCGCTATTCCGACATCCTCCCCACGGGCGCCGACGAGACGCCCTACCGGCTGGTGACCACCGAGGGTGTCTCGACCTTCGAGGTCGACGGCCGGACGTTTCTCCAGGTGGCCCCGGAGGCGATCCAGCAGCTGACTGCTGAGGCGATGCACGACATCAGCCACTATCTGCGTCCTGCTCATCTGGCCCAGCTGCGCAAGATCATCGACGACCCCGAGGCGTCCGGCAACGACCGGTTCGTGGCAACCGACCTGCTCAAGAACGTCAACATCTCCGCCGGCGGCGTGCTGCCGATGTGCCAGGACACCGGCACCGCGATCGTGATGGGCAAGAAGTCCGAGGGCGTGCTGACCGGCGCGGACGACGCGGAGGCGATCAGCCGCGGTGTCTTCGACGCCTACACCAAGCTCAACTTGCGCTACTCCCAGCTCGCACCGCTGACCACGTACGAGGAGAAGAACACCGGCTCCAACCTGCCCGCCCAGATCGAGCTCTACTCGACCCCGGCGCGGGACGGCTCCCCGGAGTACAAGTTCCTCTTCATGGCCAAGGGTGGCGGATCGGCCAACAAGTCGTTCCTCTTCCAGGAGACCAAGGCGATCCTGAACCCGGCTCGGATGCTCAGCTTCCTCGACGAGAAGATCCGCTCCCTCGGCACCGCGGCGTGCCCGCCGTACCACCTGGCGATCGTGATCGGCGGGACGAGCGCAGAGTTCGCGCTGAAGACCGCCAAGTACGCCTCGGCGCACTACCTCGACAACCTGCCGACGTCGGGATCGATGGATGCCCACGGGTTCCGCGACCTCGAGCTGGAGGAGGAGGTCTTCAAGCTCACCCAGGACTTCGGCATCGGCGCACAGTTCGGCGGGAAGTACTTCTGCCACGACGTTCGCGTCGTGCGCCTTCCTCGACACGGCGCGTCCTGCCCGGTGGCAATCGCGGTCTCCTGCTCCGCCGACCGGCAGGCGCTCGGCAAGATCACCGCCGACGGCGTCTTCCTCGAGCAGCTCGAGACCGACCCCGCGCACTACCTGCCCGAGGCGACCGAGGAGATGCTGGCCGCGGAGGCGGATGTGGTCCACATCGACCTGAACCAGCCGATGTCCGACATCTTGGCCGAGCTCACCCGGCACCCCGTCAAGACCCGCCTGTCGCTGACCGGCCCTCTCGTGGTGGCTCGCGACATCGCCCACGCCAAGATCCAGGAGCTGCTCGACGCCGGCGGGGAGATGCCGTCGTACCTCCAGGACCACGCCGTCTACTACGCCGGGCCAGCCAAGACGCCCGAGGGTTATGCGTCGGGGTCCTTCGGCCCGACGACCGCGGGCCGGATGGACTCCTACGTGAAGTCCTTCCAGGCTGCCGGCGGTTCGTTGGTGATGCTCGCCAAGGGAAATCGCAGCAAGCAGGTCACCGAGGCCTGCGACGCCTACGGCGGCTTCTACCTCGGCTCGATCGGCGGCCCGGCCGCCCGTCTTGCCCAGGACTGCATCAAGTCGGTGGAGGTGCTGGAGTACCCCGAGCTCGGCATGGAAGCGGTCTGGAAGATCGAGGTCGAGGACTTTCCCGCGTTCATCGTCGTCGACGACAAGGGCAACGACTTCTTCACCGACCCCTCAGGCGCCGTCACGGTGCCCCTCTCGGGGATCAGGGTCCGCTCGGCGGAGTGAACGACGGGCACGGCGGCGGTGCCCGTCGTGCCCATCACTCGGTGTCGCCCCCGTTGACCTCGGCGCCACCCTGCGAGTTCGCCCCTGCGACGCCGGCGTCGGTCTCGCCCGACTCGTCGCTCGGCGATCCGGCCACGGACTGGTCGTCGGAGATCGGGGTGTCGGCCTCGGAAGGATCCATCTGACCGGTCTCGGCCACCTGGCCCGTCCTGCCGTCCTGGTCGGTCGGTGCGTCCTGGGGTGTGTTGCTCATGCCGTCACGGTGCCAGCCTCGACCACGCGACGGGACACCCCGAGGTGCGAGATCCTGACTTCGGCATCATGGAAGGCGTGGATCACCTCGACCTCGCCCGTGCCGAGTCAGAACGCGGCGAGCTCGTGCTCCGCGAACGCACCCCTGATGACACGGGGCCGACCGTGCTCGAGCTGCGTGTCAACGGCGTCTTCGTGATGGACACGGTGGAGGTGGGAAGCGAACGTGCGCTCGCCGCCGCGGCCCTGGCGCTGGTGGATGAACCGCGTGCCGTCCTGGTGGCCGGTCTGGGGCTGGGGTTCACCCTGCGCGAGGTGCTCGACGACATCCGCGTCGAGAGCTGCGCCGTGGTCGAGATCGAGCCGGCCCTGGTCGGTTGGATGCGTGACGGCACCATCGCGCACGGTCCCGCCCTGCTGGCCGATGCTCGGGTGAGGGTGGTCGTCGCCGACGTAGCCACGGTCGTGGCGGAGGCGCGCTCGGCGTCGGTCGACCTGCTCCTCCTCGACGTCGACAACGGTCCCGGCTACCTGGTCCACGACGCCAACGCCGGCCTCTACGGCGCCGACTTCCTCGCCGAGGCCGCTCGGGTGCTTCGTCCCGGTGGTGCCGTGGCCATCTGGTCGGCGGCGGAAGCCCCCGAGCTGGCCGCCGACCTGGCTGCGGTCTTCCCCACGGTCCGATCGGTGCCCCTGGACGTCGTCCTGCAGGGTCGCGACGAGACGTACTGGCTCTACGTCGGGCGCGCCGACGACGCCTGACCGCTCCGGGGCCGTGGTGCGTGCTCCGGGACCGGGTCTGGCGGTGACGCATCTCCGATCGCCTCATGATCCCTCTGCCGCACCGCACGGCGGATTTGCTCGAGGTTGTTGCGCAGGAGGTCGGCGACGAGCTCGTCCATCCTGGGATCGCTGAGCATCTCGATGAGCACCCGGAGCACGGTCTCGCTGGCCTCGGAGACCACCAGCTCGTACCCGGGCAGCTTGCTGATCAGGCGTGCGTTGGGGTCCTGTCGCACCTTCTCGGCCACCAGCGCCTTCAGCTCGTCGTGGTTCTCGAGCAGCGCGTCGGAGATGTTCTCGGTGTACTTGCCTGTCTGGATCACCGCGGCCACCTCGTCGAGAACCACGATGGTCAACGGACGCTTGATGAGGCCCAGCAGCTTGTAGATCAGCCGGCTGGCACGTTGGAGCACCCACGGCTGGCGCCTCCCGAAGCGCACCAGGACCGCTCCGACGACCGCCGCCGCCACCGATCCCACGAGCAGGAACCCCGTGATCAACCCGATCACCTGCAGAGTGCTCAGGTCCTCCCACCACTGCCCCATGCTGCCGCCCCCTCGTTCGCCCACCGTCCACCCCGCGTCGAGGCTCACCGTAGCCGCGACTCCCCGGACAGGAGATCCAGGCACGACTGGCCCGAGTCCGCCGACCAGGGTGCAGCGCGCAGATAAGTAGGTAACCTGGCATCAATGAGCACGCACCCCGAAAGTCGCATCGAGCACGACTCCATGGGCGAGATCGAGGTTCCTGCCGGAGCGCTGTGGCGGGCCCAGACCCAGCGAGCAGTCGAGAACTTCCCGATCAGCGGCACCCCCCTGGAGCCGCGACTCATCCATGCGCTCGGTCAGGTGAAGGCGGCCGCCGCCGTGATCAACGGCGAGCTCGGAGTCCTCACGACCGAGCAGTCAGCGGCGATCCTCGTCGCGGCCCAGTCGGTGGCATCCGGCGACCACGACGAGCACTTCCCTGTCGACGTCTTCCAGACCGGCTCCGGCACCAGCTCGAACATGAATGTCAACGAGGTGATCGCCACCCTCGCGGCACAGAGCGAGGACCACGTCGAGGTCCATCCCAACGATCACGTCAACGCCAGCCAGTCGAGCAACGACACCTTCCCCACCGCGATGCACGTCGCGATCACGCTCGCGGTCGTGGAGGATCTGACCCCGGCGTTGCGCACCCTCGCGACGTCACTGGGCGAGAAGGCCGAGGAGTTCGCTGAGCTGGTGAAGTCGGGACGCACGCACCTGATGGACGCGACCCCGGTGATGCTCGGTCAGGAGTTCGGTGGCTACGCCGCCACGGTCGGTCTCGCCATCGAACGCCTCGACACAGTCCTGCCCCGGGTGCGAGAGCTGCCCCTGGGCGGCACGGCGGTCGGGACCGGCATCAACACTCCGCCCGGCTTTGCTGCCCGGGTGATCGAGCTGCTGGGCCAGACGACGGGGCAGGCCTTCACTGAGGCTCGCAACCACTTCGAGGCCCAGGCCACCCGCGACTCGCTCGTCGAGCTCAGCGGTGTGCTCAAGACGATCGCGGTGGGCCTGATCAAGATCTGCAACGACCTCCGCTGGATGTCGTCGGGACCCACCACGGGCCTGGCCGAGATCCACCTGCCCGACCTTCAGCCCGGCTCGAGCATCATGCCCGGCAAGGTGAACCCGGTGCTCCCCGAAGCCACCCTGATGGTCTGCTTCCAGGTGATCGGCAACGACGCCACCGTGACCGCAGCAGGGGCAAGCGGGAACTTCGAGCTCAACGTCGCCATGCCCGTGATCGCTCGCAACGTGCTGGAGTCGATCCGGCTGCTCTCGACTTCGTCCACACTGCTGGCGAAACGCTGCGTCGACGGGATCACCGCAGAGCGCGAGCGCCTGCGGCGCTACGCCGAGTCCTCCCCCTCGGTGGTGACCCCGCTCAACCACTACATCGGCTACGAGGCCGCCGCCGCCGTGGCCAAGAGAGCCCTGAGCACCGGGGTCACGATCCGCGAAGCAGTCATAGACCTGGGCTATGTCGCGCGCGGGGAGCTCAGCGAAGAACAGCTCGACGCAGCCCTGGATCTCGAAGGGATGACCCACCCGTGAGCATGACCGACCGCGATCACGTCGACCGTCAGTACGCCACCGAGGAGCACCTGGAGACCCGGATGTCGGTGTGGCACCCGACCCTGGAAGGTCGCGAGCCGGCCTGCGAGGCGCTCGAGGCCTTGATTCACGACGCTCCCGGACAGGTGTTGGAAGTCGGCTGCGGCACCGGTGCCTTCGCCTCGCGCATCGCCGCGGCGCTCCCCTCCTCCCAGCTCGTCGCAGTGGACCAGTCGGCGCGCTTCGTCGAGCTGACCACTCGCCGCGGTCTCGACTCGCGTCGCGCAGACGTCCAAGATCTCCCGTTCCCCGACGACAGCTTCGACGCGGTGGCAGCGATGTGGATGCTCTACCACGTCACCGACCTGCACCGCGGTCTCGCCGAGATCCGCCGCGTGCTGCGCCCGGGCGGTCGACTCGTGGCGGTCACCAACGGCGACGCCCATCTGGCTGACCTACGCACAGCAGCCGGAGGCGAACCGTTGCAGACCCCCTTCAGCAGCGAGAACGGCGAGGTAGCCCTCCGCCGTCACTTCGCCTCGGTCGCCCGGGAAGATCTGCGCACTCGGGCCTTCTTCCCCGACCACGACGCGGCGGTGGCCTACCTGCACTCCTTGCAGGTTGACGTCGACTGGCGCCTACCTGCCTTCGACGGCCCCCGGGAGTACGCGGGCCACGTCACCGTGTTCGTGGCCGACTGAGGGCTGCGCTACTTGGGTCGCTGGCAGGAGTCCTCGGGACGCGAGCCCGGAAGACTGTCGCGGCCCTGGGCTTGGGAGACGCAGTCGCGGTAGTTGCTCTCGGAGTTGTTCACCTGCCGCGCTCGGATCAGGAGAAAGAGCGAGACGAGGACGATCGCCCCGACCAGGACCACGGCCACGAACCGCACCAGGTCGGAGCCTTCGGACTCGGGGGGCGGACCTGGTCCGTAGGGCAACGTCGGCGCTGGCTCACTCACGCCTCCATCGTCTCAGAGCGCTCAACCCGACCGCTGCGGCCCCGCGGTGGCCGAGTCGGACGATCAGTACCAGCCGTTGGACTGGCTGTGCCCCCAGGCGCCGCACGGGCTGCCGTAGCGGTCGCGGATATAGCCCAGCCCCCACCGGATCTGGGTGACCGGGTTGGTCTCCCAGTCAGCGCCGGCTGTGGCCATCTTCGAACCCGGCAGCGCCTGCGGGATGCCGTAGGCGGACGAGGTCGGGTTGTCGGCGAACGGGTTCCAGCCGGACTCCCGCATGTAGAGCGAGTCCAGGCACCCGAACTGGTCGGAGGAGAAACCGAACTCCCCCAGCAGGACCCGGGCGATGTCTCGCGGGTCGGAGTCGGAGAGCTGCTCTGCGCCCGAGTCGGCCGGTCCGTCCGGTGCCTCCGACAGCACCGCAGCCTTGATCGGGTCGGTGTCCTCACGCCGGTCAGCCGAACGCGAGAGCTCCGGGGTCCGCTCCGCTGCGGCAGCAGCCAGGGCTGCGCGCTCGGGGTCGGCGGTGGCGGCCGGGCTCAACGCCGACAGCGAGGCCGTGGCGGGCGACGAGACGCCGGCCGAGGAGGAAGAGACGACGCCACCCACGACCGTGGCGCCGGTTGCGGCGACCGCGACCGAGCCCAGGAGCATCGAGACGCTCAGCGCCTTACGAGGAGCTTCGGCGAACGGAGCACGCGTGGGGACGGTCCGATGCCGACCGCCTGCGGCCGCGTCGGCGCGCAGCGCCGAGGGTCGCTCGAAGGACCTGGCGGCGCGTGCGGCGCGTGGAGCAGCGTGCTTGGCGTGCTTCGACAAGGCGGGAGCATCCTGGCGGTGGGCGAGGCGGACAAGACTGAACTCGCTGCCCGAGGGCAGCGAGGCCTCCGGTCACCCTGCCCTGAGCCCGACCGCGACGCAAACCGAACACGGGAAAAGGTGCCCCTCGTTCGGACAAATTATCTGCGTCTCAGTCAGCCGCAGCCTCCTGCGCCACAACGGCCCCATCCATCCCACCGTGCGGGTCGAGTCGGCGCC
>JBAVCA010000217.1:0-11270 GCA_049586475.1 Nocardioides sp. | reverse complement strand
GATCCGGAGCGTTCTGTGTGCGACCCCGACGGGACTCGAACCCGCGGCCTCCGCCGTGACAGGGCGGCGCGCTAACCAACTGCGCTACGGGGCCATCGTGCGCTCCGTTTCAGGAGCGATGGAACGATAACCCACGCTCGCCGCGGAGTCCCAATCGGGCTGTTCCGAGCTCCCACAGCCATCCCCTCGAGAGCCCCCTCGCGAGCCTCGGCCCGCGCACGACACAAGGCGAGTCCCACCCGCTCCCGGCCTCACGAGCCCGGAACGTCCTCAGGCTCGGCGCTTCCTCGACGCATCCCCGCCGAGTCCTCGCCGCGGCCGCCGTCCCGCCGTGCTCCCACCGTCGTCGCCGCACTCGGCCACCCGTGCTGGCTGGCGAGCGGGATCCTGCACCCCCAACGGGATTCGAACCCGTGCTACCGCCGTGAAAGGGCGACGTCCTAGGCCGCTAGACGATGGGGGCCCGCGGCGTGATGCGCGCGGCCATCCTAGCGACGTACGCGCTGCTGCTACCAAGTCGAGGTCCGATTCGGCGCGCGTCGCGCGCGGCATGTATCGTGCCTCTGGCTTGGCCAGGTAGCTCAGTTGGTACGAGCGTCCGCCTGAAAAGTGGAAGGTCGGCGGTTCGACCCCGCCCCTGGCCACCGGCACCGCTGGTCATCGACCGGCACGAACACCCCCGCCGCACCTCGGCGGGGGTGTTTCGGCTCGCAGGCACCGCGCGACTCCAGGACGTCGGCGTATTACGCCCCCACGGGTGATGCAGGGGTGCGCGGTACCCGGTGGGCTGGTGCGATGAAACGTGGAAGTGGACTCGTCACCCTGATCCTCCTCGTCTGGCTCATCATCGGGGCTGTTGCCGCCGGGCAGCGCGGCTACTACGGCGACGACCGCGAGCTCAGCTGTCAGGACGCCGGAGACACCGCCCTGACGATTGCAGCAGGCCCGCTCAACTACCTGGGCGTCAACCCCGAGATCACCTGCGAGCTGCCCGAGCCGTCGGAGTAGGCCTCACCGAGGCCACCGCGGCACGGCCATATCGCTAAGGTCTGCGAGTGACCTCGCACGGCCCCCTCGACTTGCTCCCCGGCTTCGACCCCGTCGCGCGCCTGCGTCCAGTCGACCTTGTTCAGCCAGGCAGCACCGCTCCGCGTGCGCCCTACCTGGCGTGCGAGGTCGATCTGGCCGATCCTGCTTCGCCCGGGATTGCCGAGCTCGTCTTCGGTGACGACGCCTTCGCGGCACGCTGGAACGGCCGTGCCCTCAGCCTGCGGGTGACCCGCGCCGGGGTGTGGCGCAACCACGCCAGCAAGCGTCACGGCAGCGGCCGTGCCCCGGACGCCGTGGCCATCTCGCTCACCGGTCCCTTCGTCACCGGCTGGCTGCGCGAGGACGGAGTGTGGGTGGCCCGTGCGGTTCTCGACCTCGCCGAGGAACGCGGCATGCCCGACGTGCACGACGAAGCCTGGCTCTCCACGTTCGTCGGGTCCGGAGACCGATCTGGCTCCTTCGGCCAGCTCGGCCTGCGGGACATCCGACTGGTCACCCACGTTGACGGGACCCCCTACCGACGGGACGGCGACATCCTGCTGACGGCAAGCAGCGCCGGGCCGGGCGGTTTCCGCACCGCCCACACCTCGGTCTGGTCCCTCTCCCCCGCCCAGGCCGCGAACGGTGCGAACGGTCTGACCCACCGTGGCGATCTGTTCTTCCGCAGACCTCCCGAGGCCGGACAGCCGGGGATCTACGGCGACCACGCCACCCACCTCGTGCGCGACGGCGAGAAGTGGCTGGTTGCGACGAGCACCTGGGGGACGTTCGACCAGAAGCGGCATCCGCAGGTCGGGGTCACGCTGGCCATCTGCACCGACGACGTGACGCAGGGACAGCATTATCTCGATACCGTCTCTCTCGACCTGCCCGACACAGGCGTGCCGTCGGTCGGCATGTGGGATCCCCACCTGGTGAGGACGGACCCTGACGGCCAGGGCGAACGCTGGCTGGTCGGTTACGTCAGCGCCGAGCGCTGGTTCCGCTTCCACCCGGCCCTGGCCACCGGCCCGGACCTGTCCTCGCTCTCGTTGCGAGCGGCAGCTCCTGATCGTCTGGCGTGCGAGGGCACCACCATTGCCAAGATCGCAGATCGCTGGTGGGTCTTGGGGTCGGACGGATCCGACAGTCGGCGCGCCGAGCGACTGAGCTATCCGGTCTTCGACCTCGATCTCCAGCAGCACGGGGTGCTCGATGCCGAGTACCCCGGCAACATTCCGTGGCCCAGCTTGTGGCAGGAATCGGTCGAACAGGAAGACGATTGGTGGCTGATCGGCTTCGACGGGACGCCCTACGGCGGAGGACTGCTCGGCTATGGAACCCACGGCGACGTGCTCCTGCAGCGCGCCCGATGACGACCAGCCGCGCGGAGTGGGGTAGTTTCGCGCCGCTACCCCATCATCGAATGAGAGGACAGGCCATCCATGAACCGCACCGAACTGCGCGAGGCCATCGCGACTGAGACTGGTCTCAGCGGAGCCCAGGCCGACCAGGCCCTGAGCGCCGTGCTCGACACCATCACCGCCACCCTCGCCAAGGGCGACAAGGTCACCCTTCCGGGCTTCGGCACCTTCGAGACCCGCGAGCGCTCGGCTCGCGAGGGTCGCAACCCTCAGACCGGCGAGACCATGCAGATCGCAGCCAGCACCGCGCCTGCTTTCAAGGCCGGCTCCGGGCTCAAGAAGGCTGTCGCCAAGAACTGACAGCTTTCCGCCGACAGCCTCTCCGCATCGTGCGGGGGGGCTGTTGGTGTCTCACGACAACGTTGCGCCCTCACGGCCGCCGTCGGGGGCCGCAAGGAGTTCTGGTGGGTGCCCGCAGAGCCGCGGAGGCCCTCTGAGCAGCCCGGGAGCAGCCCGGGAGCAGTGCAGAGCTGACTGAGGTCCGTTCGGTCGACGCGGGCCCGTAGGATCGGACGTGATCCGCGCCACCCTTGCGAATCACCCGAGACCACCCACCCGCGTGGTCGACCGACCCATGAAACGGAACATCCCCCGATGAGCGAACTTCCCGACCCCGCCACTCAGGTCCCCCAGCTCGACGTCTTCGACGCAGGACCGGACCACGAGCAGGTCGTCTTCTGCAACGACCCCGCGACCGGCCTGCGCGCCATCGTCGCGATTCACTCCACCGCGCTCGGCCCGGCCCTGGGCGGCACCCGCTTCCACGCCTACGACTCCACCGCGGCCGCTGTCGCCGACGTCCTGGACCTCTCGCGTGGCATGTCCTACAAGGCCGCACTGGCCGGCCTCGACCTCGGCGGCGGCAAGGCGGTCATCATCGGGGACCCCGCCAAGCTGAAGAGCGAGGGACTGCTTCGGGCCTACGGTCGCTTCGTGCAGTCACTCGGGGGGCGCTACTACACCGCCTGCGACGTCGGCACCTTCTCAGCCGACATGGATCACGTCGCCCGCGAGTGCTCCTACGTCACCGGGCGGACCGTCGCGAACGGCGGCGCGGGCGACAGCTCCGTCCTGACGGCCTACGGCGTCTTCCGTGGCATGCAGGCGGCTGCGGAAGCCGCCTGGGGCCTTGGTGCCACCTTGGAGGGCCGCCGGGTCGGTGTTGCCGGGGTCGGCAAGGTCGGTCGCCACCTCGTCAGCCACCTGAGCGAGGCCGGCGCCCGGATCGTGGTGAACGACGTGTGGGCCCCTGCGGTCGATCGCATCCGCGACGAGCACCCGGAGGTGGAGGTCGCAGCGACGACCGAGCAGCTGGTGGGCGGCGCACTCGACGTCTACGCTCCTTGCGCTCTGGGGCACGCGCTCACCGACGAGGTGGTCGAGGTGCTGTCCGCGACAGTCGTCTGCGGTGCCGCCAACAACCAGCTCGCCCACCCGGGGATCGAGAAGGCGCTCGCCGAGCGAGGCATCGCCTATGCCCCCGACTACTGCGTCAACGCCGGCGGGCTCATCCAGGTCGCGGACGAGCTCCAGGGATTCTCCTTCGAGCGCGCTCAGCAGCGCGCGGACGGCATCTACGAGACCACCCGCTCGGTCTTCGAGCTCGCCGCATCCGACGCTGTCTCCCCAGCGATCGCGGCAGATCGTCTCGCCGAGCGGCGCATGCGGGAGATTTCCCGGCTGCGCGGTGTCTGGCTCCGCGACTGATGACGCACCCTCGGTCGACCAACTGCCAGGTGCCGGCGAGTCGACCGAGGTGCTTGGCGTACCGCCCGGCAGTGTTGGCCGGGGTCAGGTCACCTCAGTCGCGAGAACGCTCGTCGAGGTCGGCCCACTCGGCCGGCACTTCCGCCTGATCCTCAGCGGACTCACCGCCATGCAACTCGCGCGCCAGGGCCCCGAAGTCCGTCTCGTGGGTCTGGTACTTGAGGTCGCGCGCGACCTTCGTCTGCTTAGCCTTCGCTCGGCCGCGGCCCATAGGGTCCAGCCCCCTCGCACACTCGGCCGGACGCCGCACGGCGGTCCGGGCTTCTTCAACAGAATATCGTGAGCGTAACGCTACCTGGTGCCTGTCTGTTCCGGCACTCCGGCTCGGGATTTGAGCCGATCGCCAGCGAGGCCGAGCGGGAGATCCGAGTACGCATCACCAGTCGGGGTGCTGCCCGACCAGCCGGACCGTGGCGTCCTGTGCGGGATCGACGTCGATCTCTCCCACCACCCACGCCCGGATGCCGTAGCCGTCCAGGAGCGAGATGGAGGCCTCGATCGCGTCGGCCGGCGACACTGCAACCATGCCCACTCCGCAGTTGAGGGTCGCTTCAAGGTCGGGCTGAGAGACTCCTCCGACCTGGCGCACCAGGTCGAAGATCGGCGCGGGGTTCCAGGTACCGCGCTCCAGGGTGGCGCGCAGCTCGGCTGGCATCACCCGCGCCAGGTTGGCTGCCAGACCGCCACCGGTGATGTGGGACATCGCGTGCACGCCGGTGGCCTCCGCGAGCGCCAGGCAGGCCTTTGCATAGATCCTGGTCGGCTCGAGGAGCTCCTCCCCCAGGCTGCGGCCGAGCTCAGGAACCTCACGGTCCAGCGCCCAGCCTGCCTTCTCCAGCAGCACGTGACGCACGAGGGAGTACCCGTTGGAGTGCAGCCCCGACGACTCCATCGCGATCACCGCATCGCCGGGTCGCACCCGGCCGGGCCCCAGGAGCTTGTCGGCCTCGACGACGCCGGTCGTGGCGCCCGCGACGTCGTACTCGTCGGGGCCCAGCAGACCCGGGTGCTCGGCCGTCTCGCCGCCGATCAGGGCGCAACCCGCCTCGAGGCACGCCTCGGCGATTCCCTTGACGATCGCGGCGATCCGCTCGGGGACCACACGTCCGGTGGCGATGTAGTCGGTCATGAAGAGCGGCTCGGCGCCGCAGACCACCAGGTCGTCGACCACCATGCCGACCAGGTCGTAGCCGATGGTGTCGTGCACGTCCATGGCCTGGGCGATGGCGACCTTGGTGCCGACGCCGTCGGTGGAGGTGGCCAGCAGCGGGCGCTTGTACTGCCTCAACGCCGAGGCGTCGAAGAGGCCCGCAAATCCACCGAGCCCCCCGATCATCTCCGGCCGGCGAGCCTTGTCGATCCACACCTTCATCAGTTCGATGGCAGTGTCAGCGGCGTCGATGCTGACGCCCGCATCGGCGTAGGAGGTGGACTCGCCGGGCTGGGGTTCGGAGGACGATGGGTTCGACATGGGGTCCCTTACGGGTTGTTGAGGACGGGCAGGGCCTTGCCGAAGGTCGGCGTCGACAGCGAGGTCTCGAGCAGGTGCTTGCCGAGCTGGCTCTCGTCGGGAAGCGCGATCGGGTACTCGCCGGTGAAGCAGGCCTTGCAGAGGTTCTCGGCCGGCTGCGCGGTCGACTGGATCATCCCCTCGAGCGAGATGTAGCCCAGACTGTCGGCCCCGACGCTGGCTGCGATCTCGTCGGCATCCAGACCGTTGGCGATGAGCTCGGCGCGGGTGGCGAAGTCGATCCCGTAGAAGCACGGCCACTTGACCGGTGGGCTGGAGATACGCACGTGGACCTCCAGAGCGCCGGCTTCCCGCAGCATGCGTACCTGGGCTCGCTGGGTGTTGCCTCGCACGATCGAGTCGTCCACCACGACGATCCGCTTGCCCCGGATCATGTGATCCAGCGCGTTGAGCTTCAGCCGGATGCCGAGCTGGCGCAGGGTCTGACTGGGCTGGATGAAGGTGCGACCGACGTAGGCGTTCTTGACGAACCCCTGTCCGAACGGGATCCCGCTCTCCTCGGCGTACCCGGAGGCCGCTGGGGTGCCGGACTCGGGCACGGGCATGACCAGGTCGGCGTCCACCGGGAACTGACGCGCCAGCTCTCGCCCCATCTCGACCCTCGCCTCGTGCACGCTGCGTCCCGCGATGCGAGCGTCCGGGCGGGCCAGGTAGACGTACTCGAAGACGCAGCCCTTCGGGTCCGCCTTGGCGAACGTGTGCGAGCGCAGGCCCTGATCGTCGATGACGATCATCTCTCCAGGCTCGACCTCCCGGATCACGCTGGCACCGATCGTCGCCAGTGCAGCGTCCTCGCTGGCAACGACCCAGCCTCGGTCGAGCCGTCCCAGGACCAGCGGTCGGATGCCCTGCGGGTCGCGCGCGGCATACAGGGCGTTCTCGTTCATCCAGACCAACGAGAAAGCGCCCTGGAGCATCGGCAGCACCTCGAGGGCGCGCTGTTCGAGGCTGGTGTCCGGGTGGTGCGCCAGCAGCGCCGTCACCAGCCCGGTGTCGTTGGTCGAGGACTCCAGCGCTCGAGCGTGGATGTCGAGCTCTCCGTTGTCGCTGGGCAGGTCCGCGACGGCTTGGGCCAGATCAGCGGTGTTGATCAGGTTGCCGTTGTGGCCCAGGGCGATCGAGCCGTCCGCTGTCGGTCGGAACGTCGGCTGCGCGTTCTGCCAGGTGCTTGCTCCGGTGGTGGAGTAGCGCGAGTGCCCGATGGCGAGATGGCCCTTGAGCGAGTCCAGCGTGGTCTCGTCGAAGACTTGCGAGACCAGCCCCATGTCTTTGTAGACCAGGATCTGCCGTCCGTTGCTCACCGCGATCCCCGCCGACTCCTGGCCGCGGTGCTGCAGCGCATACAGGCCGAAGTACGTCAGCTTGGCGACGTCCTCGCCCGGAGCCCAGACGCCGAAGACCCCGCAGGCATCCTGCGGTCCTTGGTCCTGCGGGTCGAGCGCGGCGGTGAGACGTCCATCCCCGCCGAGACGTTGTCCGCGACTGTTCAGGTAGGGCACGACCCCCAGTCTAGAAGATCGAGTGCCCGGCCGCCGCATCCGCCGTGTGCTGACCGTCCGTTAGGAGCCGCACGGCAGATGAAGTGGATCTCATCGCGCTCCAGGACTCGACGCCAGATCAGGTGGCGAGATTGCGCAGGAGGAACGCCTCAGCGAGGACCACCTTCGCGAACTCCTCGAGATGCAGGCCCTCGTTGGCCCCGTGAGCCCTGGTATCGGGATCTTCCACGCCGGTGACCAACACGCTGGCCTCGGGGAAGGCCTCGAGAAACTCCGCGATGAACGGGATCGAGCCTCCCACCCCCATGTCGACGGGCTCTGTTCCGTCCCAGGCCTCGGCGAACGCTGCCCGCGCGGCGTCGTAGGCCGGCCCGGTCGCATCGATCTGAGTGGCTTCTCCGGTGTCGGAGGTGACCATCGTGAGCTGTGCCCCCCACGGTACGTTCGCCTCGAGGTGGCGGCGCAGCGCTGCCTCTGCGCTCTGCGTGGTGTCGCCAGGAGCGATGCGCATGCTGATCCGCGCCCGCGCCGACGGCACCAGGGTGTTGGAGGCGCCCTCCACCTTGGGGGCATCGAGGCCGGTGATGCTCAGGGCGGGCTTGGTCCACAGCCGAGCCACGACCGAGTCACTGCCGATCCACTTCACGCCGGGATTGACTCCGGACTCAGCCTGGAGTCGCTCCTCGGGGTAGACGACGTCAGCCGCCGGGCCGCTGTGCAGGCCGGCCACGGCGACATTGCCGGAGTCGTCGTGCAGCGAGGAGATCAGCCTGCTGAGCGTCATCAGGGCATCCGGCACCAGCCCTCCCCACATGCCCGAGTGAACGGCGTGGGTCAGGGTGCGGACCTCCACGTCGATGCGGACCAGGCCGCGCAGGCTGGTGGTCAGCGCGGGCACCCCGATGTCCCAGTTGCCGGAGTCAGCGATCACGATGACATCGGCCCGCAATGCCTCCTGGTGCTCGCTCAGCAGCGCGGGGAGGGACTCCGAGCCGACCTCCTCCTCACCCTCGATGAACATGGTCACGCTCACCGGCAGCTCGTCGCCGAAGACGCGCAGGGCTCCCAGGTGGGCGGCGATGCCGGCCTTGTCGTCGGCGGCACCGCGAGCGAAGAGTCGTCGCCCGCTGGGGGAGTCGCGTTCGGTGGGCTCGTAGGGCGGTGAGTCCCAGTCGGCGGGGTCGTTCTCCGGCTGTACGTCGTGGTGGGCGTAGAGAAGCACGGTCGGGGCGCCCTGAGGTCCTGGCTTGTGCGCGATGACGGCAGGAGCACCCCCGTCGGCGCTGACGATGTCCACGCTGGCGAACCCCTCGGCACGGAACAGCGTCGCGACCGCCTCAGCGCTGCGCTGCACCTCGCTGAACCGCGCGGGGTCGGCGCTCACGGACTCGATCCGGACCAGGTCCTCCAGGTCCTGCCGGATGCCGGGGAGCAGTCGGGTCACCGCGGTGCGGATGTCATCGCTCGTCGTCACACTCATACCCCGCAACTTAGCCGGACAGGAGCACGCGGGGAGACCGAGGTCTGGCGCAGCGAAGACCGACGCTCAGCTCGATCTCAGGGGAAGATAGGGCGACAGGTCGGTGCGTTCCCCCGATGCGGTCACCGTGCCGGAGGCGAGGGCCTCGGCCCACGACAGCGTGCCGGTGGCCAAAGCCAGCCAGGTGGCGGCATCGGTCTCGATGACCGCCGGCGGGGTGCCCCGGGTGTGGCGTACTCCGGGGATCACTTGCACAGCGGCGTACGGCGGGACCCGAACCTCGACCGAGTGGCCGGGTGCCCGGACCTCCAGGACGGCCAGGAAGTGCTTGACGAGCAGCCTCAGATCAGCACCTCCAGCGGTTCCATCGCCGACCCGGTCCAGCGCCTCGAGGACGTCGCCAGGATCGGCGAGACGGAGTCGGGAAGGCACCGGACGAGCCTACGCTTCACCACGACCGCCACACCGGAGCCCGCGGACGCGCCCCATGCCGTCGGGTGTAGAACAGGCGCATGGATCCCCAGACCTCCGGCCGCGCCGCCCGTCAGCTCGAGACCCTGCACGCCATGTGCTACTTCGTCCCTGAGGTAGAGGCGGAGCTGGTCGGTCTCGGCATGCGCAGCGGCCGCGCGAGCTACTTCGCCCAGCGCTCCGCGGCGATGGGCCGGGTCGGAGCCGGCCCGGTCGTGGCGTCGTTCTTCGTCTTCAACCCGGCGCTGGTGAGCAAGCTCGTCCCGGCCTGCTGGGAGTCCGTCGAACCCGAAGCGGTCGTGGCTGCACGCCTGCGTGCCGTGGATGCCGCCTACCACCGGCTCCTGGGTGCCGAGGCGCTCACGGATCCCGGGCTCGCCGAGGCTGCGGATCTCATCCGCGAAGCGGTCACGGCCTGCGACCCCGCCGGCCGAGCGCTGTACGCCGCCCACTCCGACCTGGACTGGCCCGAGCCGCCGCACCTCGCGCTCTGGCACGGGCTCACCCTGTTGCGGGAGTACCGCGGAGACGGCCACGTTGCCGCCCTGCTCGCTGCCGGGCTCACCGGGATCGAGGCCCTGGTGTCGCACACCGTCACCGGGACCGGCTTCACCGTTCCCGCCGCGCAGCTCACGCGGGCCTGGTCGGAAGAGCAGTGGGCTGCTGCCTGCGCATCGCTCTCAGACCGCGGTCTCCTGGACGACGCCGGCGCCCTGACCGCAGAGGGCGAGGCGTTGCGGATATCCGTCGAGCGCGCCACCGACGAGCTGGCTGCTGCCCCCTGGGACGTCATCGGCGAAGCCGGCGTCAAGCGCCTCAAGGAGGTCGGCATGCCGCTGGTCAAGACCATGCTCGCGGGCGGGGTGTTCCCGGCCGGGGTCTTCTCCTGACACTCCTCGTCTCGACCCTTGACCCACAGTCACGCAATCGTGTCAAGGATTCCCAACGTGCGTGCCCACGCGGTGGAGGAGGGGTCGATCACCGCGAAGTGGTCGCCGCCTTCGATGCTCACCAGCTCAGCTCGCGCGCCCGCCGCCGTGGCCGCGTCGACATACGTCTCGGACTGGCTGATCGGCACGATCGTGTCCTCGGTCCCATGGACGCACCACAGGGGCTGAGCGAGGGGTAGCTGCTGCAGCGGGTCGACCGCGGCGTCCGACACACCCGGGACATGACCGAGAAACCTTTTGACTGCCCCATCGCCCAGGGCGGAAGCGTGCCCGGCAACCAGGTCGAGCACGCCCGCCTGGGAGATGACGTGGGTGACGTCGACGCCGTCACCCCACCGCGCGAAACGGCCGCGCGAGGCGGCCCAGGCGGCGAGATGGCCACCGGCGGAATGTCCCAGGGTGACGACCGTGGACAGGTCGAGGTCGAGCTCGCCCAGCTTGTCGATCCCGTCCGCCAGGTCATCGAAGGTCGCCGGCTCACCGCCCCCGTTGCCTACGCGCCGATACTCCACGTTCCATGCCGCCCAACCTGAGGCGACCAGGCTCTGCGCCAGCGGCGTCCCGAGGGTGTAGTCGTAGGCGTCGCGCCAGAAGCCGCCGTGGATGACCACCACTACGCCCCGCGTCGTCTCCTGCGGTAGATAGAGCTCACCGAACTGGCTGGCGTCAGCGCCGTAGGGGATGCGGAGGGGCTGGATCACAGCGCTCGGGTCGTTATCCGGATCGGATTCCAGGTCGAGGGCTGGGTCGGGGGCAGACACACGGGGCTCCTGGATCGGTGCGGCAGGCACACTGGGTCCGCACGAGCTCAGGACAAGCCCCGCGGCCCCGGCGGCTGGAAGTCCGAGAAGACTACGACGGGCGATCACGACGACTAGTTCGTATCGAATGATGATTCGGATGGATCCTCGCCGGACGAGCCGCCCGGCCGCCGGTGACATCGATCGACTGCTGAAAAAGCACAATAGGACGACCCCGAAGGGTCGCCCTATTGTGAAGAATTGTCCGGCGGCGTCCTACTCTCCCACAACCTCGCGATTGCAGTACCATCGGCGCTGGCAGGCTTAACTTCCGGGTTCGGGATGGGACCGGGTGTTTCCCTGTCGCTATGGCCGCCGT
>JBAVCA010000216.1:0-3593 GCA_049586475.1 Nocardioides sp. | reverse complement strand
AGCCGTCAGCGGCCAGCACCGCGACGGCCACAGCCAGGTCGAAGTGCGGGCCGCGCTTGACGAGGTCTGCGGGCGACAGCAAGATCGTGATCCGCTTCGTCGCAGGCCATCCGAGGTCGGAATTCTTGATCGCCATCCGGCAGCGGTCGCCGGCCTCGCGCAGGGAGAGGTCCGGGCGCCCGATCATCGTGAAGCCAGCCTGGCCTGGCGAGACGTCGGCCTGCACGTCGATGAGATGACCCAGTGCCCCGTGCAGCGACACCGACCGTGCGGTCGCGACGGTCATCAGCCGATCCCACGCACATGATCGACCACGGCAGCACCGCTACGGGGCCGCATGATCGCCACCAGGTCGACCCGTGTCTCCTGCGGTGCGACCCCCCGGGCCTCGGCCCACAGCAAGCCGAGGCGCTGCAACCGCGCGAGCTTGGTGTCCGTGATCGCCTCGTGCGGTGAGCCGTGCGCCATGCTGGTGCGGGTCTTGACCTCGCAGACCACGAGCACCGCACCGTCGCGAAGCACCAGGTCGATCTCGCCCTGGGCACACCGCCAGTTGCGTTCGAGCAAGGTCATCCCCTGCGCAGCCAGGTGCTCCTCGGCCACCCGCTCGCCGTAGGCACCCAGCGCCTGTCTGCTTGCTGCTGTCCTCATGCGCGTCGCTCCATGCCACCAGGCTGGAGGCGAACCACGTCCCGAGGTACGCCCGACGGCCGAGCTGGTGGAGAGCGGTCACCGGCGAGTTGCCTGTGGACTGTTCCGGGGCAGGTTCCCCGCGGCTTCCTACAACACCAGCCTATGTTTCAGGATCAGCCGGCAAGCTTCGGCGAGCTGCACGACGGCGGGAAGGTGCCGATCACGTCGGCTCCAGCCACCCGGATGCCGAGCAACTTCGAGACCGGGACCAGAGCTTGGTTGACATTGCTGACGACGGCTTGCGTGGAGGTGCCGATCGCGCTGGAGGTGATGGCGCTGAGCAGGGCGGTGAGGTTGAGCGAGGACGTCGGCACGGACTTGGTCGTGGTGAGGCTCACCGGACCAATCTTCGTCGTGACGCTGACGCTGACCGACCCGGAGGTCTCCAAGGTGACGGCTGGGGTCGGGAGCGATACCGGCTGACCTGATCCCAGGCTGGGCTGCGCCTGTCCGTAGGTCAGCGGTGGCACCGAGTAGAGCGTCGGTCCTGTGGCGACCTGCGGGGCGGTCGAGAGACTCGCGGACGCCAATCCATTGAGATCGAGGGTGAGCGCGACCGTCGCGTCTGTCTGCAGGATGCCGAACAAGCTCGACAGGACGCCTGTCGGCACGATCGTGTTGGTGCCCACATCGAGGGTGCCCTTGACTCGGAACGGCAGTCTCACGTTGCCCGTCAGGAGACTGGTGTCGACGTTGACCTTGGTGACCTGAGGGCTGGCCGCGGTGCCGGCGCCGCAGGTCACGCCGACCAGCTTGCCGGTGGCCCCCGCCAGCGTGGCATCGACGTGCATCGACGCCTGCGTCGTGGTCAGGTCGGCCTGGGTGCCGACCGACAGGTCACCGAGGCTGCCGACCTGCACCTTGTTAGGCAGGTTGAATCCGAAGTCGGAGATGAAGGAGACCTGCGCTGTGCTGGTGCCGCCGCCGATGGGACCGCAGTACTGCGGGGGGGCCGCCACGGCACGCAGCTCAATCGCACCTGAAGACACACGCGGCGCTGCCCAGGCCACACCGGTGTCGAGGAAGTTGTTCCCGTTGGCCAGGACGGTGGAGGCGGCGATTCCTGCCGAACCGACGAGGTCCAGGGCGTTGATGGTGCCCACCAGTGCTGCACCGTCACCGACGGCCAGCACGCTGCCGAGGTCCAGCACCGTCGACTGCGAGACCTTGCTGGCGATGGACGCCATCGCGGCACTGGCCGAGGAGTTGCCCTGGCTGTCGAGTACTTGTGCGCTGGCGCGGAAGAGATCTGCGACCTTCACGCCCTTCAGGTTCGCCAGTTCCTGAGGAGTGCCGACCCCGAGGTTGGCGGCCAATCCCGCGATGCCGATCGAGGAGCTGAGCAGTCCTCCATAGCCGATCGCGCGTAGGTTGATGCCCAGGGCGTCGCTCACCAGGCTCTCGAACACCCCACCAAGCGCGCTGTCGGACTGCAGCGACGCGGCGAACGAACCCAGCCGAAAGCAGCCATAGGACGAGGCCGTGCCGAGCGCCGTCCGAGTAGCCGACCCCGACCCCGGTGCAAACGCAAACTCGATGCCCCCGGTTGCTGTGATGAGGACGGCATCGGGACGGGCTGAGTCCGGCACGGGCACCAGGACGCCAGCTGCGCGCTTGGGAATCATCGCTCCATTGGAATCCTTATCGAGGTAGACCAGGACCGCCTGGACGGTGCCGTCCCCCAGAGTCGACTGATTGCGGCTGGCACTCGCCTCGGCTGTTGCCTGCAGAGCCGGGATCCCGCCAGAACCGTCCCTGATCTCCTTGGCCGTTCTGCCGTCGATCAGACGAGCGGAGTCGAGGGCGACCACGTCGGCCATCGCCTGCATGTCGCTGCGCACCACGCGCTGCATGCCCAGGTCCACGGCGAAAGCGGCGACCGCCAACATCACGACCACCAGGCCTGCGACCATGACCGCCACGGCGCCGCGCTCGTCACGGTCTTGTCCGCGAAGTCGTCGCATCAGCTGGTCTTCGCGGTTGCGGTGTAGGTCAGCTGATCGGGTATCACGAGGCCCAGACCGAGAAACACGGGCTTGCTCGGGTCGGCCTCGTAGGCATAGCTCACGGTCACGGCGACACATGTCGCGCACCCCGACGGCGTGGCGACGGCGCACGTCAGGTAAGTCCCTGAGGTGTTGCACTTCTTGGACATGGCGGCCTCGATCGCGGCAAAGGCAACCGCCTGCCGGTCGGCGTCGGGCGGAGCGACCGCTGCAGCTCGGGCACCCTCCGCGGCAGCCTGGCTGACCGACTGGCGAAAGCTCAGCATGAAGCCATACATCAGGATGCCGAGGACCAGCGTCATCAGGGGGACGATCACGAGCGCGAACTCGACAGCAGCAGCACCGTCGTCACGACGGCGCCTCTCGAGCGCGCGGAGCCTCATCTCGGCCTTCCTGGGGCGGACGGCCCCGTGCGGCCCCCGTGACCGCCATCGCTACGAGGATACGGCGTCGACACCCCGGAACCATCATGACTAGCGCAAGTCTGACCGAAAGGACTAGTGCCCGAGGCTGTTGATGGAGCGCCGTCGGAGCCGACCGTTGCTCTTCGGCTCCTGGCTCAGGAGGGCTTCGGCGGATCGATCTCGGCGTCCGCGAGCTCTTCGACGTTGACGTCCTTGAAGGTGAGCACCTTGACGTTCTTGGCGAAGCGCGCCGGGCGATACATGTCCCAAACCCAGGCGTCCGACATCGAGACCTCGAAGAAGACGTCCCCGGCCTCGGTGCGAGCCTTCACGTCGACCTGGTTGCACAGGTAGAAGCGCCGGTCGGTCTCCACGACGTACTTGAAGATGCCGACGACGTCGCGGTACTCGCGGTAGAGGGTGAGCTCCTGCTCGGTCTCGTACTTCTCGAGGTCCTCGGCGCTCATCGCACTCCTGTCGGGTCTACTTC
>JBAVCA010000215.1:0-1862 GCA_049586475.1 Nocardioides sp. | reverse complement strand
CGCGCCGAGGTGTCGATCACCTCGTGGTCATAGGCCTTGAGCCTGATGCGGATCTTCTGTCCCGCCATAGGTCTCTCTCGTCCTTACTTGTGAGAACTCGCCAGTACTTCTGTACGTACCGCGTCTGTCTGTGTCCGGTGCGTCCTCGGGTTTGAGTCAGCTCCGCCTGTTACTCGCCACCCCCACCCCCGCGGTCGGGCGTGTCGCGTATTGTTCTCGCGGCAAGCCCATCTGGATCTCTCTGGCCCGATCTCTCGGGCCAGGTCCGTCCAGAACGGGCGAACAGGTTGTTGGTGACGCCTGACGGTTCGTCAGGCTGGTCGGGTCTCCGGCGCGGTGCGGCTCGGCCATGACCTCCTGGCCACCGGATCACGCTGCTCGCGCGCCACAGGCGCCGAACGGGAGACACGATTCAAGAAGTCAAGACTTGCCGCACCCCGGCAACCCAGCCGGGGCAACCTGGATATCTTGACAGAGATCCTGAACTGCACCAAATCGAGTCGCTCGGGCATCCGATCCGGCGCCGGCTGACCTCTGGCGAGGATCCGTCGACCCTCCCGCCTCAGCAGCCTGCGGTGACCGTTCGGGTGTATCGGAGGTCGGTGATCTCGCGTCCGGCCGCGATCCCGCGGCGCTCGAAGCGGGTCAGCACCCGCTCCTCCCAGCGCTCCACGGCGCCGCCCTCCAGGGACGGCTCCGCGTCCAGCACCTCGACCATCTGCTGGGCGTACTCCTCCCAGTCGGTCGCCAGCCGCCACACACCGCCCGGTCGCAGCAGGGCAGCCAGCGCCGCCGCGTGGGAAGCGGTGACGAGGCGACGCTTGTGATGACGCACCTTGTGCCACGGGTCGGGGAAGAAGGTCCACAGCTCTTCGAGGCTTCCTGGCGCCAACAGGTGCTGCGCACTCCACACCGCGTCCACCGAGCAGAGGCGCACGTTACGAGCGCCGACCTCGGCTAGTCGCCCCAGCGTCTCGGCCACACCCGGGGTCCAGACCTCGAAGGCGAGCACGTTGTGGTCGGGGCGCGCGGCAGCCAGTGCTGCGGTCGCCTCCCCGATCCCGGAACCGATCTCGACGATCAGGGGCGCTTCGCGACCGAAGCGCGCGGAGAAGGTGAAACCTGGCTCGTCGACGGCCTCATCGGGAATCACCCAGGCCTCGTGGTGGTCCGCCCAGGCCTCCGCCTGACGTGCACTGAACCGGCTCCCCCGGCGGGCGTAGGTCAACACCTCGCTCACCCGGCGGCCGTCCACGGTCATCGACTGGTGCGGTCGCGGGGGCCTGGACTCCGGGCCGGCCACCAAGTCAGGACGCGAAGGCGAGGACACCGAGAGCACCCAGCGCGACGACGAGGAAGAACGCCAGTCCGATGAGGAGCAGGATCGACATGATGATGCCCAGGATCCAGCCCACCGTCACCTGCTGCAACCCGCCGATCCGCCCGCCGGAGGCCTCGATCTCCCGCTTGGCCTTGGCTCCGAGGTACCAGGCGACAGGACCCACGACGCCGACGAACACGCTCACGATGCCGAGCACGAGGACCAGTGCGGCTTGCGGGTGATCCCGCACCGGCTGATAGCCGCCGTAGCTCGGCGCACCGTAGGGGTACGGCTCGTGCGGCGGGGGCGGAGGGGAGAACTGTTCGCTCACACCGACATCCTCTCAAAAGGGTCCGGACAAGGCACAAGGCCCCGCACCCTTGCGGGTGCGAGGCCTTGAACGGTGGATCAGTCGATCACTTGGTGATCTTGACGACCCGGCCGGCGCCGACGGTGCGGCCACCCTCACGGATCGCGAAACGCAGGCCCTCGTCCATGGCGATGGGCTGGATCAGCTCCACCGACATCTCCGTGTTGTCGC
>JBAVCA010000214.1:0-2309 GCA_049586475.1 Nocardioides sp. | reverse complement strand
CCGGGTGGATGAGGACCCGGACCGGGAGCGACTCCTGGCCGCCACCTCGGCGCTCCAGGACGAGGTCTTCGGTCGCAGCGCTGGCGGCGAGAGCTTGCTGTCCCGCGTCGAACGCAGCCGGGGGTCGATGGAGGTCTGGGTCGCCCAGCTGATCGAGGAGCCCGAGGCCGGCTCGCTCGAGGCGCCCTTGGGCGGACCCTTCGCAGGGCTCGTCTCGGCCGGTCGGTTGGAGGTGGTGCCTGGCACGGACTTCGCGGGGCTGTGGGGCGGTGCCACGCTGCCTCAGTGGCGCGGCCGCGGGATCTACCGAGCGCTGACCGCGGCGCGTGCCGGCTCCGCGTCGGCCCGGGGGGTGCGATGGCTGCAGAGCGACTGCACTCCGATGTCGCGCCCGATCCTGGAGCGCTCCGGCCTCGTCGCGGTCACGACGAGCACGCCCTACGTGTGGAGCGCGACGAGCGGAGTTCGGCCGACCCACCAGTAACCGCAAGACTGAAGAGGTGCTCTACACCGTCGTCCATCGTGCTGTGCCACCGTTGGCAAAGCTCGTGTGGCGTCCGGACGTCGTCGGACTCGAGCACGTGCCAACCGAAGGCCCGGTACTCCTGGCGAGCAACCACCTCAGCTTCGCCGACTCCCTCGTGATCCCGATCGTGGTGCCCCGACAGGTCGCCTTCCTGGCCAAGTCGGACTACTTCGAGGGAACCGGCATCCGAGGTGCCCTGATGCGTGCGTGGTTCACCGGCACCGGCATGCTGCCGGTCGACCGCGACGACACGAAGGCGGCGCTGGCCAGCCTCGACATCGCTCTGGAGGTCCTTTCGCGGGGGGAGGCCTTCGGGATCTACCCCGAAGGCAGCCGCTCGCGAGACGGGCGGCTCTACCGGGGACGCACCGGCGTCGCCCACCTCGCACTGACTGCTGGGGTGCCGGTGGTCCCGGTCGGGCTGGTCGGGACCGAGCGGCTGCAGCCGGTGGGCTCGCGGTGGCCTCGCGTGGTGCCGGTCTCGGTGCGATTCGGCGCACCGATCCCCGTGGCCGGCCGATTCGACGGCGTACCTCTCGGGCGGGCACGACGCGAGCTGACCGACGAGATCATGGGGTCGATCGCGATGCTCTCCGGCCAGGAGATCGCAGGGACCTACAACGAGCGGCCGGCTGACCTCTGAGGCCGCGATGGGCCACGACCGGCACTGTCGGTCGTGACTGATTAGGTGGGCGTCATGAGCAGCCCCCGTTACCGCCTCGTGCTGCCGCACGCTGCGGTCGAGGTGCCGCAGCTCGACGCCTTCCAGCAGCAGGTCGTCGACCACGCCGGCGGCCCGCTGCTGGTGCTCGCCGGCCCCGGCACCGGCAAGACCACCACCCTGGTCGAGGCGATCGTCGACCGGATCGAGGTGCGCGGTGCTCGCCCCGACGAGGTGCTGGCCCTGACGTTCTCGCGCAAGGCGGCCGAGCAGCTGCGCGACCGCGTCACCGCTCGCCTCGGTCGCACGATGACGTCCTCGGTGAGCTCGACGTTCCATTCCTTCGCCTACAGCCTGGTGCGTCGCTTCTCGCCGGCGGAGCTGTATGCCGCTCCGTTGCGACTGCTCTCGGCGCCCGAGCAGGATGTCGTGCTCCAGGAGCTGCTGACCGACGCACCCGAGTCGGTGCGCTGGCCCGACTCGCTGCGTGCCGCGGTGGGCACCAGGGGCTTCGCCCGCGAGGTGCACGCGGTTATCGCGCGGGCTCGTGAGCGCGGCCTCGACCCCGACCAGCTGATCGAGCTGGGTCGCACCGAGGGGGTCGCCGAGTTCGAGGCGGCGGGGCACTTCCTCGCGCAATACCTGGACGTCCTGGGTGACCAGGCGGCCATCGACTACCCCGACCTGATCGCGCGCGGCGTGATCGAGGCGGAGCGTCACCGCGACGTCCTGCGGGCCCAGTTCCGCTACGTCTTCGTCGACGAGTACCAGGACACCGACCCCAGCCAGGTCGCGCTGCTGCGCGCCCTGGCCGGGGAGGGTCGCGACCTGACGGTCGTGGGCGACCCGGACCAGTCGATCTACGGGTTTCGAGGTGCCGACGTGAGGGGGATCTTGGACTTCCCCTCCCACTTCCGCACCCGCGAGGGCGCGCCGGCCGACGTGGTCGCGCTCGGCACCACCCGTCGCTTCGGGTCCCGACTGCTACGAGCCTCTCGTCACGTCGCGTCCTCGATCGGGGTCACCGGGGCGATCCCGGCCGAGGCCTACGAGGCGTTCAGGCACCCCGCCCCCGCGGCCAACGTGTACGGCCGCGGCTCGGTGGAGGTCTTCACGTTCGAC
>JBAVCA010000213.1:0-25956 GCA_049586475.1 Nocardioides sp. | reverse complement strand
CCCAGCGGTTGGCCCAGCGGTTGGCCCAGCGGTCGGCCCAGCGGCTCGCTGGCGGGAAGGGTGGGGTAGGCCCGGCGCGGTGGTCATGACCGATCCATCGTCACACAGCCTGTGGCCGCTCCCCATGGGGAAAGACCCCGGCCCACCCCTGATGCCCGGGTGCGCGTCTCAGGGTCGGGACGGGGTTGTCCCCGATAGCGCCGGAGCGTGTGGTCCACGAGGCTGGTGGCATGACCACGGACACCCCAGGCCCACCGGCGCCCGCGTCGCTCGGGCCGATCGCTCCAGAACCGCAACGACCACCGCCCAGGGACGCCCTGCGCCGCCTCGCCGATCTCCGGCGCAGCCGGTCGGACAAGAAGATCGCCGGTGTCGCCGGTGGCCTTGCACGCGATCTCGACATCGACCCCATCATCGTGCGCGTCCTGTTGGTCGTGCTCATCTTCTTCGGCGGCTCTGGCCTGATCGTGTACGTCGGGTGCTGGTTGCTGGTCCCGATCCAGGGCAGTGCGCAGGCCACCGTGCGCCTCGACGAGCGGAGCCGCGGCTTCGCCGTGGCGATCGTCGGGGGGATCGCCGCTCTCGCACTGCTGGGAGACAGCCTCGGCGGCTGGGGCCTCCCCTGGCCGTTGGCGATCATCGGCGCGATCGTGGCGATCGTCCTGCTTTCCCGCGGCCGTCGGGCGCGTCCAAGGCCCGAGCGACGCCCCGAAGAACCCGCCTTGTCGTACCCTCCGGCTCGAGACAAGCGCCGTGGCCCCTTGCTGTTCCCCTACGCCGTCGCCCTGATTGCGGTCGGGATCGGGATCCTGGGCATCGTCGACCTCGCCGGCGCTTCCGTCATCGGGTCTGCCTACGGCGCACTGGCGCTGACCATCAGCGCCGCGCTGCTCGTGCTCGGTGCATTCTGGGGACGACCAGGCGGGTTGATCCTCCTCGGTGTCCTCAGTGCCGTGACGACAGCCGCCAGCGTCGGGCTCGGCGAGCTGGAGGTGGGCCGCTTCTCCAGCGGTCCCCTCACGTCCGCAGAGCTCCGCTCCGACTACGACGTGGACATCGGCGAGATCGACCTCGACCTGAACGAGGTGCGCGACCTCGAGGCGCTGGATGGTCGACGGATCGACCTGGAGGTCGGCGTCGGTCAGGTCAAGGTCCTGGTGCCCGAGGGCCTCGGCGTGAGGGTCGTCTCCGACCTCGGGGCTGGCGACAGCACCATCTTCGGAATCGAGGATGACGGGGGCACGGCCACCGGATCACTCGACGCCGGCGTCGATGCGCCTTCCCTGACTCTGTACGTCACCGTCGGTCTCGGTGACATCGAGATCGCACGAGCTGGAGGCCGCTGATGAACGAGCAGACCACGTCACTCCCCGAGCCTCAGGCGCCCGGAGCCCGGCACCCCGTCAGCATCGCCCACCTCGTCGTGGGCGTGGCGTTGCTGGCGCTCAGCGCCATCTGGGCGTTGGCGACCACAGACGTCGTGGGGGTCGAGCACACCCGGTTCCTGCTGCCGGCACCGTGGATCGTGGCCGGCGCCGCGGGCCTGGCCGGCTTGCTCATCTCCGACCGACGCGCACTCGCTGCGCAGCGCAGCGGGTGGGGTGAGCCACCCCCGCCCACGACGTGAGCCGACCACCGCCGAAGCACGCAAAGTCGATCATCCTTGATAAATTCCGCCCTGGCGGTTCGGGGTGACGCTCAAGCAGCGACGACGATGGGGCGAGGTGAGCGTGACGTGAGCGACGAGAGCGTCAACGTGGTTCCCCGCCCAGGCCGTGGCACCCGCCGGTCGCACGGCACCGTCGGCCCGATCCTTGACCGCACGGGCGCCGACGGACGCAGCTTTCGCGGAGACATCCAGGGTCTGCGCGCCATCGCCGTCCTGGTGGTGATCGGGGCGCACGCGGTCGTGCCGGGCTTCAGCGGCGGCTTCGTCGGGGTCGACGTGTTCTTCGTGGTCTCCGGGTTCCTGATCACCCAGCTCATCGTCACCGGCATCCAGCGCGACGACAGATTCTCGCTCGCCCGGTTCTACGCCCGTCGCGCCCGCCGGATCGTCCCGGCCGCCAGCCTCGTCCTGGCGGTCACCGTGGCCGCCTCGATCATCTACTTCAACTTCATCGATGCCCTCGACGCCACCCGAGACGCGGTCTGGGCTGCCTTTTTCGCCGCGAACATCCGCTTCGGCACCCAGGGCATCGACTACTTCTCCCTCGAGGACTCGGCCTCCCCGCTGCAGCACTACTGGTCGCTGGCGGTGGAGGAGCAGTTCTACCTGGTGTGGCCGATCCTGGTCGGGCTCGTGGTCTGGGCGACGAGTCGGCGCCGCGCCGCCGGTTCGGCTCCGATCGGCGTCCTGATGGTCGTGGCGCTGCTCGGCGGAGTCGCCAGCTTCGCGTGGTCGGTGCACCTGACTGCGATCGAGCCGACGGCCGCCTACTTCTCGACCCTGACCCGGGCCTGGGAGCTGGCCGCCGGGGTCGTTCTCGCCCTGCTGGTGCTCAGCGGCCGGACCATCGCGCGCCGTTGGCTCACCGAGCCGCTGGCTCTGGCCGGTCTCCTCGGCATCGGCTACACCGTCGCGGTCTACGACGAGTCGAGAGCCTTCCCTGGCTACGAAGCAGCGCTTCCGGTCCTGTCCGCCGTCGCGCTGATCGCGGCTGCAGCCGGCCCCGGAGCTCGTCCCACCGTGTCTCGCCTCCTGGCCGTGCGCCCGCTGCGCAAGATCGGCGACTGGTCCTACTCGCTCTACTTGTGGCACTGGCCCCTCATCGTGATCCCGCAGGTCAGCTTGGGTCGCACCCTGAGCCCGACCGAGACCTTGATCGCGGTGCTCCTCACCTTCCAGCTCGGCTCGCTGACGTACCGCTACGTCGAGCAGCCGTTCCGCACGATCACGTTCTGGCGCAGCCCGGCCCGCGGTCTCGTCATCTATCCCCTGTCCCTGGCCCTGATCCTGCCGGTCATCATCGGCGGCAATCTCGTGGCCCAGCGGCTCGGCGCCGAACGCGGCGACGACCCTGCGGTCAGTGCAGCCGACTTCGGAATCCGAGGTGACGAGGTCCTCGGACTGGTCGAGGCCTCGGTCGCCGCGGGGCGCAGTGGCACCGCCATCCCCAGCGACCTGACCCCTGACCTGATCGACCTCGGCGACGACGTCGCCGACGTCGGCGAGTGCAACTACGCCCTGACGGCACGACCGGTGTGTCGCCGCGGCGATGTCGAGTCCGACAAGGTCATCGTCGTCACCGGCGACTCCCACGCCCGCGCCTGGATCCCGGCGTTCGAGCAGATCGCTCGCGAAGCCGGCTACGCGACCTACTACTTCGTCAAGCAGCAGTGCACCGCAGCCTTCGTCGACCCCGGACAGCTCGGCACCGGTGCTCCCTGGCCCGAGTGCGAGGGCTTTCACGACTGGGTCGTCGACCAGGTCTCCCTGCTGCGACCAGACCTGATGATCGTCGCCACCTCCCCCCCGCCCACGGGCGTCTACGACGACGAGGGCCGGCTGTTGGACAACAACGGTGACGTCGCCGAGAACGTCGCCGTCGGCTTCGACGACATGTTCGCTGCCTATCAGCCCCTGGTGGACCGGATGGTGCTGCTCTCCGACGTGCCTCGGCTGCCCGAGGAGCCTGGCGCCTGCCTGGCCAGCACGGGCACCGACCTGGGCGACTGCATGTTCCCCCCGACCGAATGGAGCGAGCGGAACCGGATGATCTCCGAGGATGCCGCCGCTCGTGCCGCCGTTCCCTCGATCAATCCCTCACCGTGGTTGTGCGCAGACGGACTGTGCCCCGTCGTGGTGGGCTCGACGATCGCGTACCGCGACCGGGGGCACATCAGCGCGGCCCGGGCTGCAGAGCTCTGGATCCCGCTGGGCGTGGAGCTCGGCCTGCTCGACGAGTCAGACAAGCCGAGAACCGGGCGCAAGTCGATGGCCGACCGGGAGCCACAACCCGAGACCTCGACCGGACCCTAGGGGTCAGATTCCCGAGATGCGCACCCCGGAGTGGGTCTTGTACCGCTTGTTGATCGAGATCAGCACAGCGGTCAGCGGCTCCAGCTGGCGCGCGAGGCGCAGCTTGCCGGCATCGACGCCGTCCCGACCCGTCACGGAGCGGGCCAGCTCGATGACGGCCTGCTTGGCCTCGGCCGAGTCACCGCAGACCAGGATGTCCTCGTCACCGAGGTAGTCCGCGTCACCCCAGAGGGTCACCGCCGAGACGTGGTGGAAGGCTCCGACGACCTGTGCGCCGGGCGCGATCCGCTGCGCCGACTCTGCTGCGGAGCCTTCGCCGGCGTCGACCACCCGACCGTGGGGGCCGAACTTGTCGAAGGCGAGTGGATTCACGCAGGACACCACGATGGTGCCGTCGAGCGGCAACGTGGCCACCAGCTCGTCGTGGCCGTCGTAGGGGACGGCCAGCACGACGATGTCGGCGCCTTCGCATGCCTCGACGTTCGAGGCCCCGGTGACCTGCCCGGCTCCCTCGACACCCTGCAAGCGACCGGTGACCTCGGCCGCGACGGGCACCGCTTTCTCAGCCGCGCGGGAGCCGAGCACGACGTTGTGTCCGTGCCGAGCGAAGCGGTAGCCAAGACCCTTGCCTTGGGGGCCGGTTCCACCGATGACAGCGATGCGGAAACTCACGTGTGCTCCTGGGGGTCGTTAGGACAGCTCGGGTCGAGCGACAACGCCGATGATCCCACCCGGAGCCCACCCGGTGGGGCGACCCCCACTCCGCGGTCGCATCCAGAGGGACCGACCGCGAGCCGCTATCGTGACAGCGACGGTGTCAACGTCGTACCCGCCACCAGGAGCAGGAGCCACCATGAAGCTGTCCAGCCCGTTGGTCTACGCCGGCAACCCTCGAGAGTCCGCCGATGCGGTGGTGAGCCTGGAGAAGGCCGGTCTCGACATGATCTGGGTGGCCGAGCCGTACGGCTTCGACGCGCCCACCCTCATGGGCTACCTCGCCGCCAAGACCGAGACCGTCGAAATTGCCGCAGGGATCCTCAATGTCTACTCCCGCACCCCGGGGGCGTTGCTCCAGACCGCTGCTGGGCTCGACAACGTCTCGGGCGGGCGCGCCGTCATCGGCCTGGGCGCCTCTGGCCCGCAGGTGATCGAAGGCTTCCACGGGATGCCGTACGAGAAGCCCCTGGGACGCACCCGCGAAGTCATCGAGCTGCTCCGGATGGGACTTCGGCGTGAGCCCCTGGTCAGCGACGGCATCTTCAAGCTCCCGTTGCCGGCGGACCAGGGTCTCGGTCTCGGTAAGCCGCTCAAGCTCCTCAACCGGCCCGAGCGAGCCTCCGTCCCGCTGTGGGTCGCCGCGCTGGGGGCCAAGAACGTGGCGATGACTGCAGAGATCGCTGACGGCTGGCTGCCCTTCCTCTTCCTTCCCGAGAAGGCGGGCTCCGTCTGGGGCGACGCTCTGGCCGCGGGCGCCGCCAAGCGCCCAGCCGAGCTCGGCGCGCTCGACATCTGCGCCGGGGGAATGCTCTCGATCGGCGAGGACGTCAAGGGCATGCTGGACTTCATGCGCCCGATGTACGCCCTCTACGTCGGCGGGATGGGCGCTCGCGGGAAGAACTTCTACAACGAGATGGCCTGCCAGTACGGCTACGAGAAGGAGGCCACGCAGATCCAGGACCTCTACCTCGACGGCAAGAAGAAGGAGGCCGAGGCCCTCGTTCCGACCGAGTGGCTCGAGCAGAGCAACCTCGTTGGGCCGGCGAGCTACGTCAAGGAACGGATCGCCGCCTACGCCGAGGCCGGCGTCACCAATCTCTCCGTCGCGCCCGCTTCGGCTGACCCCGCCGCCGACGTCGCGCTGGTGAAGGAGTGGATCAGCTAGCACCCCGCGCCAACGATCGCGTGATCACCGCGTTCGCAGCGCGCTGAAATCCTGAGACGACGGCCTCCAGTGTCAGTCGCCGCAGCTGGGCAACGGTCTGCTCGAGGCGCGCTGCGTCCTCAGGTGAGGATTGCCTGGCCCGGTAGGGCTCCAGCACCTGGGTGTGCAGGATCGTGGTCAGCTCATCGGCCAGCGATTGCATGTGCCGGCGAATCGCGTCGTCTGCCAGTCCTAGGCTTTCCAGCGGCACGTCGACGTCGAGCAGCTGCACCCCGACCTGCAGGTAGGGCATGGCGACGTAGGCCCCGTCGTGAACTTCGATGCTGCCCACCCTTGTCAGCAGGTCGACGTCGGCCTCGGAGAGTCGACGGCCGGCCTTCTTCTCCAGCTGGTGGCGGGTGAGGCGGGCCGGAGGCTCCGCGGTCCAGGAGGTGAGCATGGCGCGCTGCAGAGCCAGGTCCTCCACCCCGGCATCCTCGGGCACTCCAGCCAGCGTGCGCTCGATGGCCTGCAGCGTGAAGCCGTGGTCTTGCAGGGCGCGCACCAGCTCGAGACGCGCGCGGTGCACGGGGCCGTAGTAGGCGAGGCGGCCCCGCCGCTGCGGTGCCGCGATCAGACCCAGGCTGGCGTAGTAGCGGGTGGTGCGGACCGTGAGCCCGACCGCTGCCGCGAGCTCATCGATCGTCAGGAGGGCCTCCGCCGGCTCCAGGGGGCCCGGGTCGCCTAGAGGTGCTGCGCTCATGAGGATGACAGTAGTACTGTCACACCGATCGTGGCGAGTACGCGCCGCGCACGTCAGACAAGGCACGACTCGACCCCGGAGGCCCCGCATGCCCGAGACCCCGTCCATCTACGAGCAGGAGCACGACGACTTCCGCGCCACCGCGCGCGCCTTCATGGAGCGCGAGGTCCTGCCGCACCACGAGCAGTGGGAGAAGGACGGGCAGGTGAGTCGCGAGGTCTGGAAGCGCGCCGGCGAGCAGGGCCTGCTCTGCTTCGACGTCGCGGAGGAGTTCGGCGGGCTCGGGATCAAGGACTTCCGCTACTCCATGGTCATTGCCGAGGAGATCTCCAAGGTGGGCGCCAGCGGGCTGGGCTTCCCGGTCCACACCGACATCATCGTCCCGTACATCAGCTCGCTGGGCACCGAGGAGCAGAAGCAGAGGTGGCTTCCCGGGCTCGTCAGCGGCGAGCTCATCTCGGCCATCGCGATGACCGAACCCGGTGCCGGCTCCGACCTCCAGGGCATCCGCACGAGCGCGGTCGACAAGGGCGACCACTACGTCCTGAACGGCTCGAAGACGTTCATCTCCAACGGGATCATGAGCGACGTGGTCATCGTGGTGTGCCGCACCGACCCCGACGCCGGCCACCAAGGCATCAGCCTGCTCGTGGTCGAGCGCGACATGGCGGGCTTCGAACGCGGGCGCAACCTCGACAAGATGGGGCTCAAGGCACAGGACACCGCCGAGCTGTTCTTCGACAACGTCATGGTGCCCAAGACCAACCTGCTGGGCCAGGAGGGTCAAGGCTTCATCTACCTGATGCAGAACCTCCCGCAGGAGCGCATCTCGATCGCCGCGATCGCCGTGGCGGCGATGGAGCACGTGATGGAGCTGTGCCTGACCTACGCCAAGGAGCGCGAAGCCTTTGGCAAGCCAATCGGCGCCTTCCAGCACAACCGGTTCATGCTCGCCGAGATGGCCACCGAGGTCTACATCGCGCGGCTGTTCGTGAATGACTGCGTGCTCAAGCTCAACAGGGGCGAGGTCGACCCCAGCCTGGCCTCGATGGCGAAGTGGTGGACCACCGAGCTGCAGAAGAAGTTCGTGGACCAAGGCGTCCAGCTCCACGGAGGCTACGGCTACATGTCGGAGTACCCGATCTCCAAGGCGTACGTCGACTCGCGGATCCAGACGATCTATGGCGGCACCACCGAGATCATGAAGGAGATCATCGGCCGGATGCTCGGCATCTGAGCGAACCGGTGGCACGGGCGTGGCGGGCGCGGCACAATCGTGAGCTCCGTCACGCCCGTCCATCTTGGACCCGAGAGCAGGAGACACCGCATGACCTCAGACGTCCTGACCAAGCGCGCCCAGATCGAGGGCCAGGTCGCGGGCCGTACGTTGGTGGACGCGCTTGCCGACACCGTGGCGAGGTACGGCGACGACCCTGCGTACTCCGACAAGCACGGTGTCGCCGACGGCGAGACGTGGCGGACGTTGACCTGGAACCAGACCCGAGAGCTGGGCCTCGACATCGCTGCGGGCCTCATCGGCCTCGGGGTGAGCGCGGGCGACCGCGTCGCGATCATGGCCACCAACCGGATCGAGCACGTGGCGGCCGACATCGGGGTCGTCCACGCGGCGGCCACCCCGATGTCGATCTACAACACGCTCTCGGTCGAGCAGGTCGCCTTCGTGGCCGCGCAGTCCGAACCGACCGTGGCGATCCTCGAGAACGCCGACCACCTCGCGCGGTGGTCCCAGGCGATCGATGCCTCCACCAGCCTGCGCAGGGTCATCCTGATCGATCCGTCCGCGTTGCCCGAGGGTGACCTCTACCAGTCATGGGACGACCTCGTGGCGGCCGGCTCCGCACGCCGCGCCGACCAGCCTGACGAGGTGGCGTCGCGCGCCGCTGAGCTCACCGGGGACTCGCCGGCGACGATCCTCTACACCTCCGGCACGACCGGCAACCCCAAGGGTGTCGTGCTGACCCACCACAACGTGCTCTACGAAGTCGTCAGCACCCTGGAGGGCGCTGGGTTGCACACCCCGCAGCGCCAAGTGAGCTACCTGCCGTTCGCCCATATCGCCGAGCGCACGCTGGGGATCTACGCCCCGATCTTCATGGGTGGCCACGTCCACACCATCGGCGACCCCGCCGAGCTGCTCGCCACCCTCGGTCAGGTGCACCCGACGTCGTTCTTCGGCGTGCCGCGCGTCTGGGAGAAGATCAAGACGGGCATCTCCGCCAAGCTTGCTGCGGACCCCGACCCGGCCAACGTGAAGATGGTGCAGGACTCGATGGCCGCCGGGCTCGCCTGGGTGGAGGCGCAGCAGGTGGGCGGCGCGATGACGCCGCAAATCGAGCAGGCCTACGCCGAGGCCGACGGCGCCATTCTCGGCTTCCTCAAGCTGCTCCTGGGGCTCGACCAGGTCGAGTGGGCCGCCTCGGCTGCTGCCCCGATGCCGCTGGAGGTCGCGAAGTTCATGGCCGGCCTGGGCATCAAGGTGTTCGACGTCTACGGGATGACCGAGACCTGCGGCGCCGTCACGGCCAACGGTCCGCAGGGATTCAAGCTCGGCACGGTCGGCCGGGCGACCCCAGGGATGGAGGTGCGCCTCGGCGACGACCGCGAGGTGCTCGTCCGCGGACCCGTCATCACCTCGGGCTACTACCGCGCCGAGGACAAGACGGCCGAGCTGATCGACGCCGACGGGTGGGTGCACACCGGTGACATCGGCACGCTCGACGACGACGGCTTCATCGCGATCGTCGACCGCAAGAAGGAGCTGATCATCACCTCCTCCGGCAAGAACATCGCGCCGTCCAACATCGAGAACTACCTCAAGGAGTCGCCCATCATCGGCCATGCCATGGCGGTCGGTGACGGACGCCCGTACGTGGTGGCGGTGCTGACCCTCGACGGCGAGGTCGCCCCGATCGTGGCGGAGCGGATGGGGGTCGCGTTCACCGACCTCGCCGACCTGGCGGTCAAGCCCGAGATCGTTGCGATGGCCCAGGCGGCCGTGGCCGCCGCGAACGACCGGCTTTCCCGCCCCGAGCAGGTCAAGGCCTTCGAGCTGCTCGGCTCGGAGTGGACGGCGGAGTCCGAAGAGCTGACCCCGACCCTGAAGCTCAAGCGCCGGGTGGTCAACACCAAGTACGCCGACGTGCTGGAGCGCCTCTACGGCGGGTGAGTCCGTCCCGGACCGAGGTGAGGCTGCGCTCTGGGCCGTGATCCTGCGCGCCCGGAGCCGGCCCCGGCATCCTCCGTTCGGTCGGGTCGAGCCGTGGTGCTGGGCTCGCTGCGGCTCAGGCCGCGATGGTCCATCATCGTGATCATGGCGACCACGCAACGCAGCAGACGCTGGCTCCTCCCCCTTGCCGTGGTCCTGGTCTGGCTCTTCGTCGGCGGCCCGCTCGGCAGCTTCTCCGGCAAGCTCGCCGAGGTGCAGGAGAACGACAATGCCGCCTTCCTGCCCAAGACCGCTGAATCCACCCTCGCGCTGACCACGTTCCTGGACTTCGTGGGCACCGAGAGCACCCCGGTCACGGTGGTCATCGAGCGCCCGGGGGGCCTGACGGAGGCCGATCGTGCGTTGCTGACGAGGTACGCCGCCGACATCGCCGAGGTCGATGGGGTGCTGCCCGGCAGCATTACCCAACCGCTCGTCTCCGAGGACGGCGAGGCCGCCCAGGTCGTGGCGCAGATCGGGGTCTCCGACGGAGAGCAGATCCGGCAGGCGGTCATCGACATCCGCGCCGTGGTCGACCAGGCCGGCCCACCGGGCAACGCCGCGGGCGACGCAGGAGGAGACGGCGTCGATGGGCTGACCGTGCTCGTCGGAGGGCAGGGCGGCATCTTGGCGGACTTCGTCGATGCCTTCGGTGCCATCGACGGGATCTTGATCCTCGTCGCCCTCGGCGTGGTGCTGCTGATCCTCGTCATCGTCTACCGCACGCCGATCTTGCCGATCACCGTGCTGGTCTCCGCGGTGCTGGGCCTCGGCGCCTCCTCGGCTGCGGTCTACGGGCTCGCCAAGTCAGACGTCCTGGCCCTCAACGGCCAGAGCCAAGCGATCCTGTTCATCCTGGCGATCGGCGCAGCCACTGACTACGCCCTGCTGCTGGTGGCGCGCTTCCGTGAAGAGCTGCGCGACCACGAGTCGTCCTACGCCGCGATGAAGGCCGCCTACCGTGGGGTCCTGGAGCCGATCCTCGCCTCCGGGGTCACCGTGATCCTCGGACTGCTCTGCCTGTTGCTCTCCGACTTGTCGAGCTTGGCCGGGCTCGGCCCGGTCGGGGCGATCGGCATCGCGGGGGCGATGCTGAGCTCGCTGACCCTGCTGCCGGCGGCGCTCGTCCTGCTCGGTCGACGCGCCTTCTGGCCGTTCCGTCCTGCCTTCGGATCGCCGCACCACGACAGCCGAGGACTGTGGGGCGCGATCGCTCGGCTGATTCAGCACCGGGCTGCGCCCGTCGCGATCATCACCACTCTCGTGCTGGGGTTCTTCGGTGCCTTCGCGTTCACTCTCGACGAGGACCCGGTCCCTCAGACCGAGCTCTTCCTCACCGCTGAGGACTCCGTCGACGCGCAGGCCGTCCTTGACGCACACTTCGAGGCCGATGCGTCCAGTCCCGCGCAGATCGTGGTCCCGACGAGCAAGCTGCGGGCCGCTGTCGGTGTGATCACCTCCGTCGACGGGATGGCGCAGGACACCGGGCAGGGTCAGCCGGCGGTCTTCGCGCTGCCCAGTCCCACCGACGCCGCGCAGCCGGCGACGGTCGAGGGGCAGAGCATCGTCCTCGCCGCCTTCGCCGACCCCGCCGACTCGGCGGCCGCCACGGCCACGCTGGTACGCCTGAGAGCAGCCCTGAGCGATCTTGACAGCGACATCCTGGTCGGCGGCGCGACCGCGATCCTCTACGACACCCGCGAGACGACGTCGCGCGACCGGGCGGTGGTCATCCCGGCCATCCTGATCGTCATCTTCCTGGTGCTCGCCCTCCTGCTGCGGTCATTGGTAGCACCGCTGCTGCTGATCCTGGCGAACGTGCTCTCCTTTGCCGCCACGATCGGCGTCAGCGCGCTGGTCTTCAACCACGTCCTCGGATTTCCGGCGAGCGACCCGTCGACGTTGCTGATCGCGTTCGTCTTCCTGGTGGCGCTGGGCATCGACTACTCGATCTTCCTGATGACCCGGGTGCGCGAGGAGACGCTGCGTCAAGGCACCCGCCCGGGGGTCCTCAAGGGACTGCAGGTCACGGGCGGGGTGATCACCTCGGCCGGCGTGGTGCTGGCAGCGACCTTTGCGGCGCTGGGTGTCGTGCCGATCCTCTTCCTCGCCCAGATCGCCTTCATCGTCGCCTTCGGGGTCCTGCTGGACACGCTGGTGGTGCGCTCCCTGCTGGTGCCGGCGGTCGTCTACCGGCTCGGCAGCCCGACCTGGTGGCCGGGCGCCTCGGATCGTCGCTGAGCAGAGAATCGGTCCATCCCCTGGGTGGGGAGCCGGCGCGGCTCGCGCGCGGTTAGGTTGGGTCACGATGAGCGAGCACTCCGGCCGACGAGCAGAACAGGTCACTCCGCAGCAGGTACGCCGTGCGCTGGCACGAGCCGAACGGGGTGCTGTGCTCGACGTGACCGAGGCGACCGCACTGCTGGCAGCTGTCGGCCCCGACCTGGAGCGTCTGACGGCAGCTGCTGCACGAGTGCGCGACGCCGGCCTCCTCGCGGCCGGGAGGCCGGGCGTGGTGACGTACTCCCCGAAGGTCTTCATCCCGGTCACCAAGCTGTGCCGCGACCGCTGCCACTACTGCACGTTCGTCGAGTCACCCGGTCAGCTCGAGCGCTCGGGCAAGGCGATGTTCCTCTCACCCGACGAGATCCTCGACATCGCTCGCCAGGGAGCGGAGCTGGGGTGCCTCGAGGCGCTCTTCACGTTGGGCGACCGGCCCGAGGACCGCTGGCCCGAGGCGCAGGCCTGGCTCGACGCCGAGGGCTACGACTCCACCCTGGCCTACGTGCGGGCGATGGCCGTGCGGGTGCTCGAGGAGACCGGCCTGCTGCCGCACCTCAATCCCGGCGTGATGACCTGGGAAGAGATGAACCGCCTCAAGCCCGTCTCCCCCTCGATGGGGATGATGCTCGAGACGACGTCGCGGCGTCTCTTCGAGACCAAGGGCGAGGCGCACCACGGATCACCCGACAAGGACCCGGCCGTGCGGCTCCGGGTCCTCGAGGACGCCGGGCGACTCTCGATCCCCTTCACCACCGGGCTTCTCGTCGGTATCGGCGAGACGCTGACCGAGCGTGCCGAGACGATCTTCGCTCTCCGCAAGGTCTCCACCCAGTTCGGTTCGGTGCAGGAGGTGATCGTGCAGAACTTCCGAGCCAAGCCCGACACCGCGATGCGCCACGCCGACGACCTCGACCTCGAGGAGTACCGAGCGGCAATCGCGGTGACCCGCCTCGTGCTCGGACCCAAGGCGCGCATCCAGGCCCCGCCCAACCTGGTGGACAGCACGGTCGGATCGACCGAGTGCGCCCTCCTGCTCGATGCGGGCATCGACGACTGGGGTGGGGTCAGCCCCCTCACGCCCGACCACGTCAACCCCGAGCGGCCCTGGCCGAGCTTGGCACGGCTCCGCACGATCACCGCCGAGCGCGGCTTCGACCTCAAGGCACGCCTGACCCTGCACCCCGAGTACGTCCGCGCCGGGGAGCCATGGCTCGACCCACGGGTCTCGGCCCACGTGGCCGCTCTCTCCCAGCACGACGGACCCGACGCCGGCCTGGCCGTGCCCGGCGTACGCCCAGTGGGGCTGCCGTGGCAGGAGCCCGACGGCGGGGCCGAGTCCGTGGGTCGCACCGACCTGCACACCGCGATCGACGACGAGGGACCCACTGGCGGCCGTACCGAGGACCGCCGCTCCGACTTCTCCGACGTGTACGGCGACTGGGACGAGGTCAAGCAGGCCGCAGCAGGGATAGTCCCTGACGTTTCACACACCTCCGGCGGCGTGTCGCGTGCCGATCGTCAGGGACTATCGGCGCTCGCGGCCGCGGAGGCCGACCCGGGCAACCTCTCCGACGAGCACGCCGTGTCCCTGATGACTGCGGAGGGCGACCTCTTGGACCAGGTATGCCGGCTGGCCGACGACCTGCGCCGCGAGGTGCGCGGCGACGACGTCACCTATGTGGTCAACCGGAACATCAACTTCACCAACGTCTGCTACGTCGGCTGCCGCTTCTGCGCCTTCGCGCAGCGTCGCACCGACGCCGATGCCTACACGCTGTCCCTCGACGAGGTCGCCGACCGTGCGGCGGAGGCCTGGGACCTCGGCGCGACCGAGGTCTGCATGCAGGGGGGCATCGACCCCGAGCTGCCCGCCACTGCGTACTTCGACCTGGTGAACGCCGTCAAGCAGCGCGTTCCCGAGATGCACGTGCACGCCTTCTCCCCCATGGAGATCGTCAACGGCACCGCCCGCACGGGGCTCTCGATCGAGGACTTCCTGATCAAGGCCCGCGAGGCGGGGCTCGGGTCGTTGCCAGGCACCGCCGCCGAGATCCTCGACGACGAGGTCCGCTGGGTGCTCACCAAGGGCAAGCTGCCGGCCAGCACCTGGATCGAGATCATCTCCACCGCGCATCGGATCGGACTGCCGACGACCTCGACGATGATGTATGGCCACGTCGACAACCCGCGGCACTGGGTGGGCCACCTGCGGGTGCTCTCCCGGATGCAGGATGCCGCCCGCGAGCACGGCAGCAACGGGTTCACCGAGTTCGTCCCGCTCCCGTTCGTGCACACCTCATCGCCGATCTATCTCGCCGGCGTCGCTCGCCCGGGACCAACGCTGCGCGACAACCGGGCCGTGCACGCCCTTGCACGAATCCTGCTCCACGGCCGGATCGACAACATCCAGACTTCCTGGGTCAAGCTCGGTGTCGAGGGCACCCGGACCATGCTCACCTCGGGCGCCAACGACGTGGGCGGCACTCTGATGGAGGAGACCATCTCTCGGATGGCCGGCTCCGAGCACGGCTCGGCCAAGACCGTCGCGGAGCTCGTCGAGATCGGCGCCGGCATCGGTCGCCCGGTGCGCGAGCGGACCACGACGTACGGCGTGCCGTCACCGCGCTGACCGGGCCTGACAATGGTCGAGGTCGCACTCCCCCATCGGGGTGATGCTCCCTGTTCCGCCACGCGAGAAAGTCAGTGTCGCTCGCCATCGCGCGCACCCCCCATCAAGACATAGGAGCAACACCATGGGTTTCCTGCTGTGGATCCTTGCCGTCATCCTCGTCGTGTTCGGCGTCGTTCAGCTCATCCAGGGACAGATCCTTCTCGGGATCGTGTGCATCGTCGTGGGGCTGCTCGTTGGTCCCGGGGGCTACAGCATCTTCAACAAGCGCAACGCTTGACCTGAAGAAGCACCAGCAGCACAGCAGGCACCCTCCGGGGTGCCTGCTGTGCGTTGCGGGCAACCTCCCGGGTCCGCACCAAGATCCGCGTCGCGGCGTACGGTGAGGCCATGAGCGAGAATGACAGCTATGGCGACTACAGCGTGGACGGCGACAACCAGCTGACCGTGGAGGACAGCCTGGCCGACGGGGACGTCGCCGACGCCCTCGATCGTGGCTATTCAGCGCCGGAGCACTACTCAGCAGGTCAGAGGTTCGGCAACACACCCTATGAGGAGGCTCGCGGGGAGTCCTTCGACCAGCGTCTCGCCCAGGAAGAGCCGGAGACCGATCCCGACCTTCCAGACCCCGCCACCGACCACGACGAACAGTGGGAGGAGGCCGAGGACGCCGAGGTCGGTACCCGACGCGCCGGCCGCTTGGTCGACCCCGGCCAGGGCGGCGAAGACCATGTCGACCAGGACCTGATCGGCAGCGACGTCGGCATCGACGGGGCCGCCGCCTCGGCCGAGGAAGCTGCCATGCACGTCATCGGCGAGGGCTGAGCGGCGCGACCGCGTCCTCACCCTGCTGCAGGACCACCTCGACCTCGAAGTCCTCGGAATTCTCCAGGTAGAGCGCGACGTGCTCCTCCCCGCCGGCGTGGGGATAGCGGTCGGCAAAGAGCTCGTGCCACCCGTGGGCACTGGACTCCGCGCGCATCCGGTCGAGCAGGTCACGCGAGTCGACGGTGAAGGCCACGTGGTTGACCCCGGCCCGACGTCGGTCGTGCGGCCCCGCTACCTGGTCGACCGAGTGCTCGAGGAACGCGTAGGTCCCATCCGGGTGGCACCACGAGCGATGATCGTCGCAGGCCTCCCACTCCAGCTCGCCGAAGAGCCAGGCCCACTCGTCCGCGGCCAGGTCGACGTCGTTGACCCAGAGGTCGATGTGGTGGATCGCTCGCATCATGGCGACACCCTAGAAGACCATCACCCGCGTGCGAGTAGAACACGTTCTATTCGGGGCTAGGCTGCACCCGTGCGCTTCTCGATCGTCACTGCCTTCCAACCCGTCGACCATCTAGTCGCCCTGGCCAGAGCAGCTGACGAGCTCGGGTATCACGCGATCTCGGTGCCCGACCACGTGGTCGACCTCGAGGAGCTCTCCACGCCGTATCCCTACACCCCTGACGGCGCCCGCCGCTGGGAGATCGAGGCCGAGTGGCCCGATCCGTGGGTCCTCATCGGCGCCCTCGCAGCGGTGACCACGAGGATCCGCTTCTTCACCTCCGTGTATGTCATGGCGATGCGCAACCCGTTCCAGGTAGCCAAGTCGGTCGGCACCGCGGCGGTGATCTCTGGCAACCGCGTGTCCCTCGGTGTCGGCATCGGCTGGTGCAAGGACGAGTTCGAGCTGCTCGGAGAGGACTTCCACACCCGCGGAAAGCGCACCGACGAGGGCATCGCGTTGATGCAGGCCCTGTGGCAGCCCGGGTGGACCGAGTTCGAAGGCGACTACTACACCGCGCCGCGGATGCAGATGAATCCCTCGCCGACCGCGCGCATCCCCATCCTCATCGGTGGGCTCTCCGAGGTCGCCTTTGCTCGCGCGGCACGGCACGACGGATGGGTGGGAGACATCTACACCGTGCAGGAGGCGTGTGCCCACGCCACTCGCTTGCACGAGATCCGTGCCGAGCACGGCGCCAGCGGAGACTTCGACATCATCACTGCGCTCTCCGATGCCTTCCTTCCCGAGCACTTCGCCCGGGCGAGCGAGGCTGGGATCACCGACGTCTGGACGATGCCGTGGGCCTACTACAGTGGCGTGGACGCCACGTTGGAGGAGAAGCTGGACGGGATGCGCCGCTTCGCTGACGACGTGATGGCGCGGGCTCGCTGAAACCAGCTGACCAGCGGCTGACAGTGCGCCATCAGTCCGAGAACGGGCGGTTGGCAGAAACGGTCAACGGTGGGTGTCCAAGGCGATAATCTCGGATCGAGCGACAACCCGGTGGAGATCGAGGACACAGCGTGCAGGACGAATTCACCGCATCGGATCAGGTGCCGGTCACGATGGATGAGTTCAGCCAAGAGCTGAGCATCTTGCGCCGCGACGCGGGCGCCCCCTCCTACGCCGAGATCGCCGCGCGGATCGCGCGGCAACGACGAGACCAAGGCATCTCGCCTGAGCGCGCCCGGATCGCGCGCTCGACGGTGTACGACGTGTTTCGTCCTGGCCGCAAGCGCCTCGACGTCCAGCTCATCCGCGAGATCCTCGTCGCGCTCGGTCTCGAGGTCGCTGCCGTGGAGGCCTGGACCGACCTTGCTCGGGCAGCGCAACCGACGGCGCTTGCCGTACCTGCCTCGGCAGGACCCGACACCGAGCCAGTGCCCGCATCGCCCGTGCGTTCCGACTCGCAGAGGTCGACAGGGCAGGTTGCCATGCTGCTGGTGGCTTGCTTGGTCCTCAACCTTCTCGGCCGCGAGCTGGTCGACACCCTGCAGCTTGAGCTCCACCTCGACATGACGGGTACTGCCGTCGCCGCCATCATGGTCGGGCCGTGGTGGGGAGCGCTGGTCGCGGTGGCGACGAACTTCTCGGGGGCCTACATCAGCGGCGTCTCCTCGATCCCGTTCGTCCTCGTGAACGTGGCCGGGGCCCTGGTGTGGGGCTACGGAGTACGGCGTTGGGGCATGGGGCGCACCATTCCCCGATTCTTTGCCCTGACCCTGCTGGTCGCGCTCGTGTGCTCGATCGTGGCGACCCCCATCCTCGTGCTCTACAAGGGAGTGATCGTTCACGGCAGCACCACCCTCACCGCGAGCCTCATCGCGATCGCCCACGGGGCTGTCATCGGGATCTTCCTGTCGAACCTGCTGATCTCGTTGGTCGACAAGACCATCAGTGGAGTCGTGGCGCTGATCGTCGTGGAGAGTCGCTCTCCGGGCATGATGTCGGGCTCTCGCAGATCAGACCCGGAGCCGGGAGCAGATCCTGCTGCCCCCGGCTCACCAGGTCAGTCACCGAGGTTCAGCGACCGCGGACGACGACCTTGGTGAAGACCGCGATCCGCTCCTGCTGGTAGCTGTAGACCGCCTTGATGCGATACCGGCCGGGCCGCAAGCCCTTCAACCGGAGCACGTTGCGTCCGTTGGCGGAGACGCGCGACTTGTCTGCAGCCTTTTCGCCCAACGCACGAGCTGACACCTTCCCGCGGGGTCGGCTCCTGTCAGCGTTTCGGACGGTCGTGCGGACCTTGACGACGTCACCGGCCGCGACCTTGCGCTCGGCGGGCCGGGCGCGGAAGGTCGTGCGTACTGCCGGCGGATCCACGACGGGCGGCTCGTCCACGGGAGGCTCTTCGGGACTCTTCGGAGTGGCTCCGTAGTCGCCGCCCTTGATCAGCACGGCCGCGTAGGCCGCCTGCCCCAGCGCGTTGGGGTGGTACCAGAGCGAGGTGTTGGTGCCGTCCAGGGCCTGGTTGACCCACCGGTCCCGGTTGCCGATCGGGGTGGTGGCGTCCGGCTCGTGGCCGGCGAAGGCCTCCTTGATCCCCGGGACGAACGTCATCTGACCGGGGTGACCGACGTTGGCGTCGGTGGCGACGCTGGCCAGCGCCACCGTGCCGTCGTCGATGAGCTTGCGCACCTCGTCGCCGGCGGCATAGGGCGGCAAGCCGAGCGCCATGTAGTCGTTGTCCGTCTGCAGGTAGGGATAACCGAGCTGTACGATCTTGGCGTCCTCGCGCAGACCGGAGGCGCGGATGCCCGCGATGCCATCGAGCAGCAGCTGCTTGATCGCCGGCAGCTTGGCGCGGGCGCCGTCGATGGCCACCTTGCAGTCGGCACCAGACTTCAGGACGAAGCACTGGGTGACGATGTTGGTGAAGCCGGCATCGTTGCCGCCCATGGTGAAGAGCACCAGGTCTGTCTCCTCGGTGATGAAGTTGACCTGAGGGACCAGCTTGCGGGTGCAGTCGTACTCGATCGTCGAGGCATCGATACTCGTCGCCTTGTAGGTCCAGAACTCCTCGTCGGGGAACTTCTTGGTGTTGCAGAAATCCTTCTGCGCCAAGTAGATGTCCGCCTGCGCGAGGGTGGTGACGCCGGCCGGGGTGGGCGTCGAGGCACTTGCGGTGTCCATCACCCTCGGCGAGAGGAAGTCAGGAGCCTTGCCACCGCTGCAAGCATGGTTGTCCACCGTCACGGTGCGTCCCTCCTTGCGCAGGGCCGCGGCGTACTTCTCCGTCCAGTTGACCCGGCTGCGGTAGCAGTTGACCGGACCGTAGGTCTGCTCCTCCCCCGCGTCGTCGGTCGCACCGTTGCCAGCGGAGTAGGAGTCGCCAAGGAGCACGATGTTGAGCGGCTCAGAGCTCACCGCGGCGCCCGGGGCAGTGGCGGCGACCGGAGCAACCGGCGCGAGGAGCATGAGTCCAGCGGCGAGCCCGCCTGCCAGCACCGAAGCGGAGGTACGTCGAAACCTGAGGAACTGCACGGTGAACCCTCTCTGAGCAACTGATGTCGGAGAGGTCAACGACCCTGTCGCCGAGAGGCTACGGTCGCGGGACGCCGCGCTGCTGAGCCCTCTGCGGGAAGGAGGCCGGACATTCCGATCCGCTACCGTCGCGAGCATGACCCGTCTCGCCTGCAGTCGCGTGTTCCCCGTCGACGCGCAGACGGCCTATCGCGTGGTGATGCCCGTGCCACTGCCCACCATCCTCGGCACCCGCCACTGGGCCATCCCGGGGGTCCGCGAGGTCGAGCAGGACCGGCCCTGGGGCCAGGAGGTCGGCCAGGAACGAGTGCTGCGCTTCTCCGACGGCGGCAGCGCCACCGAGGTCCTCACCACTCTCGAGGCCCCCGACCGCTTCGGCTACCGCCTCACCGACATCAGCGGGCCGATGAAATCACTGGCTACCTCACTCGACGGACTGTGGACCTTCGTGCCCGATGGCCGCGACAGCACCCGGATCACATGGACGTGGGACCTGGACCCGACCCGGCCAGGCCGGGTCGTGATGCCCGTCTTCACGGTGATGTGGCGTGGCATGGCCAAGCGCACCTTCGATCGGCTCGGCGAGCTTTTCTAGCATGCGGTGCCACCCGCCCCACTGGTTAGCGCACTAACGCCCAACAAAGCGAGCGACGCCGACGACGAATCTGCCGACACTAGAGCGAGTCGGGCAACGGTATCCAGGCGGGTCAGGACGTAGGTCCTACTCCCACTCGATCGTGCCCGGCGGCTTGGAGGTGATGTCGACTGTCACCCGATTGATCTCGGCGACCTCGTTGGTGATCCGCGTCGAGATCCGCTCCATCAGCTCGTAAGGGAGCCGGGCCCAGTCGGCGGTCATCGCGTCCTCGGAGGTCACCGGGCGCAGGACCACAGGATGCCCGTAGGTGCGACCGTCTCCCTGCACGCCGACCGAGCGGACGTCGGCGAGCAGCACGACCGGCATCTGCCAGATGTCGCGGTCGAGGCCGGCTCGGGTGAGCTCCTCGCGGGCGATCGCGTCCGCCTCGCGCAGGATGTCGAGGCGCTCGCGAGTCACCTCACCGATGATGCGGATGCCCAACCCCGGGCCCGGGAAGGGCTGGCGATGCACGATCTCGGCAGGCAGGCCCAGCTGCTCGCCGACCAGGCGCACCTCGTCCTTGAAGAGGGTGCGCAACGGCTCGACGAGCTCGAACTCGAGGTCGTCGGGAAGCCCACCCACGTTGTGGTGGGACTTGATCGTGGAGGCCCCGGCACCCCCGCCCGACTCGACCACGTCGGGGTAGAGCGTGCCCTGCACGAGGAACGCAACCTTGTCGCCGTCGGCGCCGGCCACCGCGTCAGCAAGCACCTCGACCTCGGCGGCCTCGAAGACCCGGATGAACTCGCGACCGATGATCTTGCGCTTCTCCTCGGGATCACTCACACCGGTGAGGGCGTCGAGGAACCGCTTCTCGGCGTCCACGACCACCAGGTCGACCCCGGTGGCCGCGACGAAGTCGCGCTCCACCTGCTCGGTCTCACCTTTGCGCATCAGTCCGTGGTCGACGTACACGCACGTGAGTCGGTCTCCGATGGCCCGCTGCACGATGGCGGCCGCGACGGCGGAGTCGACGCCGCCGGACAAGCCACAGATGGCCTTGCCTCGATCGCCGATCTGCGCCCGGATGGAGGCGATCTGTTCTTCGGCGATGTTGACCATCGTCCAGGTCGGGCGGCAACCGGCGATGTCGAGCAGGAAGTGCTCCAACACCTGCTGACCGTGCTCGGTGTGCATCACCTCGGGGTGCCACTGGACCCCGGCCATCTGCCGTGACAGCGATTCGAAGGCCGCCACGGGCGTGACCGTGGTGGAGGCGAGGACGTCGAAGCCGTCCGGCGCCGCGGTGACCGAATCGCCGTGCGACATCCAGACCGAGTGCTCGCTCGGGAGCCCGGACAGCAGGGTGCCTTGGGCACTGACCGTGACCGGGGTGCGGCCGTACTCGCGAGCGCCGGTCGCCGAGACTTCTCCACCAAGGCCACGAGCCATCAGCTGGAAGCCGTAACACATGCCGAAGACCGGGATGCCCATCTCGAAGAGGGCGGGGTCGATGCCCGGAGCACCGTCGTCATAGACCGAAGAGGGGCCGCCCGAGAGGACGATGGCCTTGGGCTTGCGCGCGAGCATCTCGGCGACCGGGAGGTGGTGCGGCACGATCTCGGAGTAGACCTTCGCTTCGCGGACCCGACGTGCGATCAGTTGGGCGTACTGAGCGCCGAAGTCGACGACGAGGACCAGGTCGTGCTCTACCCCTGCGGGTGCCGCTGTCATGGCGTGATCGTAGCGAGGCCGCCGCAGGGGTCTGGCAGGAGCCACCAGGGAGCGGGCGAACGTCGATCGGCCTGCCCACGACCGGCACGGGACCGAGCCAGAACCGGGCCCGGAGCCAACGAAGCCGGGCCCCAGCTCACAGCCAACCGACCGAGGCATGCGACAAGCCCCGCCGGGAGGGAGGGTGGCGGGGCTTGCGCGTCCAGCACATATGGACAGTGCACGGACTCGAACTCGGCTTATCGGGAGGGAGCATGTACCGCCGAGTTCGGGGATCAACGACGGGCGCGTCCAAGGGTCACGGCTGGACCGGAATTTCTTCCTCCCGTCTAGACCACACGGGCCCCAGTCAGGAAACCCCCACGATCGGCAGGTGGAGCGCGCCGGGCGCGTGCGACGGGACGGCCGGTGACCTCGGTGCCGTCGCCTCGATCCGCCGGTACGGCGAGCCGAGGGCCGGACGCGGGTCCGTCTCCCCCTTGTTGGGCCACAGTGCCATCGCCCGTTCGGCCTGAGCCGTGATGGTCAGCGACGGGTTGACCCCGAGGTTGGCGGAGATCGCCGATCCGTCGGCCACGTGCAGGCCTGGGTGGTTGAACATCCGCTGGTAGGCGTCGACCACGCCGGTCGCGGGGCTCGCGCCGATGGCACAGCCGCCGATGAAGTGGGCGGTGAGCGGCATGTTGAACGGTTCCCCCACGTTGCCGCCGGCGGTCCCACCCAGCACGTTCGCGATCTTGCGGACCGCCTCGTTGGCGACCGGGATCCAGGTCGGGTTGGGGGCGCCATGACCCTGCTTGGAGGTCATTCGCCACTTGCCGGTGACCGGGTTCTTCTTGCTGTAGGTCGTGATCGAGTTGTCCAGGCTCTGCATCACCAGCGCGATGACGGTGCGCTCGGACCAGTGCTTGAGGTCGTAGAGCTCGAAGAGGTTTTTCTTCTCCGTCCACATCGCCTTGAGCCAGCTCACCCAGCGCGGGCCGTCACCATCACCGTCGGTGAGCACCGTCTGCATCATCGCCATCGTGTTGAAGCCCTTGCCGTAGCGACACGGCTCGATGTGGGTGTTCTCGTCCGGGTGCCAGCTCGACGTGATCGCCACGCCGTAGGAGTAGTCGGTCTTGTCGTCGCGAGGCGCGATCGCACCCAGGATCGACTCGGAGTTGGTGCGCGACAGATAACCCAACCGGTCGGAGATCCGCGGCAGGTCGCCGTCGTTCTTCAGCTGGTGGAGCAGCTTCTGGGTGCCGAGCGAGGCAGCCGCGAAGATCACCTGGTCGGTGGTGATGACCCGGGTCGACGCCTTCGACCTCAGCTTGGCCTTGGTGTACCTGACGTGGACGTCGTAGCCCCCCAGGCGCCGCGGGACGACCCTTGTCACGGTGGTCAGCGGCAGCACCTTCGCGCCCCGCTTCTCGGCCAGGTAGAGGTAGTTCTTGACCAGGGTGTTCTTGGCGTTGTGACGGCAACCCGACATGCACTCGCCGCAGTTGATGCACGCGTTGCGCTCGGGTCCCTCGCCGCCGAAGTACGGATCCGCGGACTTCGCTCCCGGGCTCTGCTCGGGACCACCGAAGAAGACACCAACGGGGGTCGGGTGAAATGTCTCGCCGGCCCCCATCTCCTGAGCGACCTTCTCCATCACGTCATCGGCGGGTGTGCGCACCGGGTTGGTGACGACGCCGAGCATCCGCTTGGCCTGGTCGTAGTAGGGCGCCAGCTCGTCTTTCCAGTCCGTGATCTCGGCCCACTGGGGGTCGGTGTAGAACGGCTCGAGCGGCTCGTACAGCGTGTTGGCGTAGACCAGCGACCCCCCGCCGACCCCCGCTCCGGCCACGATCATCGTGTCGCGCACCGCGTCGATGCGCTGGATGCCGTAGCACCCGATCGCGGGCGCCCACAGGTAGCGCTTGAGATCGAAGGTGCCGGAGGCGAAGTCGGCGTCCTCGAAGCGCGGACCCGCCTCGAGGACCGCGACGTTGTAGCCCTTCTCGGTCAGCCGCAAGGCCGAGACCGAGCCACCGAAGCCGGAGCCGACAACGAGCACGTCGAAGTCATTGCCCGTCGTGGAGCCCGCAGCGGAACCAGTCGTCGGCGTGCTGCTGACGTTGCTCATGTCACTCATCTCGTCAGGCCCTTCCGAGCTTCTTCATGATCCGCAGGTTCGTGGTCATCACCTTGGCGTACGTCTCGTCCGACATCCCGAGCATCGGCGCGAAGCGGATGAGCCGCTGGGTGGCCACAGACTGCGACTCGGTGTAACGGTGGATGCCCTCACTGCCCTGGCGCCGACCCATGCCCGAGTCGCGCATCCCGCCCATCGGGGAGTCGATGCTGGCAAAGGTCGCCCCGAACGCCTCATTGATGTTGACCGTGCCGCATCGGATCTCACGAGCGATGGCCCGCGCACGCTGACCGTCCTGGCTGTAGATCGAGCCGTTCAGGCCGTACTCCCCTTCGTTGGCGCGCGCGATCGCGTCGCTCTCGTCGTGGAACCGGTACAACGCGATCACCGGGCCGAAGGTCTCGTGACCGAAGCACTGCATCTCCGGGGTCACCCCCTCGAGGATCGTCGGCTCGTAGAAGTAGGGCCCGAGGTCCGGGCGAGCCCGACCGCCGCTCAGCACCCGCGCACCCTTGGCAACGGCGTCCTCGACGTGTGCCACCACGACATCGAGCTGGGCCTGCGAGATGAGCGACCCCATGTCATTGCCCCACTCCAGGGTGGCGCCAAGTGTCATCGCCTTGGTACGGGCGACGAAGCGCTCCACGAAGCGGTCGTAGACCTGGTCGGCGACGAACATCCGCTCCGTCGAGACGCACAGCTGTCCGGCGTTGGAGAAGGAGGCTCGGACGGCACCCTCGGCAGCCTTCTCGAGATCGGCGTCACGCAGCACGAGCAGCGGGTTCTTGCCGCCCAGCTCGAGCGAGCAGCCGATCAGCCGCTCGGCGCAGCGCGCGGCGATGATCTTGCCGGTCGCGGTCGAGCCGGTGAAGCAGACGTAGTCAGCGCGAGCGAGGATCGAGGTGCCGACCTCGGAGCCGGGACCGGCGACGACCTGCCACAAGTCCTGGGGGAAACCGGCTTCCTCGATGAGCTGAGCACCCATCAGGGCACTGAGCATGGTCTGGGAGTCCGGCTTGGACACCACCGCGTTGCCCGCCATGAGCGCCGGCAGTCCGTCGCACAGGGCCATCGTGAACGGGTAGTTCCACGGCGAGATGATGCCGACGACCCCCTTCGGCACCCGGTTGACCTCTACCCGGGTGAGACCGGGGACGACGCCGAGCTTGCGGCGGGTGTCGAGGTGCTGATGTGCGGTGCGTGCGTAGTAACGCGCGGTCAACGCGATGTGAAGCGGCTCGTCGAAGGCATGCTTGCGGGCCTTGCCCGACTCCCACACGATCAGGTCGATGATCTCGTCCTGGCGCTCGAGCACGAGGTCGTGCAGGCGCAGCATCATCGCCGCTCGCTGGTCGAGTGGCACCCGGGCCCAGGCCGCCTGCGCGCGCCGAGCCCGCACGAAGGCCTCCGCCACGTCGGCGTCGCTGGACTGAGGAATGTGCGCCAGCGGCGCACCCGTCAGCGGGGTGTCCACGCGGACCGTGCGTCCCGAGGTGGCGAGCACCCGAGCTGTCAGGCTCTCCACGTACGACGGCTCCAGGGCGTACGACGCGGTCGGGTCGTGTTCGGGATCGGCCGGCCCGCCCAGGCTCGGACCGCCGGTGGGCACTGGGTTCACGGGGTCACTCATGGTACTGAGGGTATGTGACGGGGGTCTCCACCGCTACTGAATAGTTGTCAATGTGTCGCTTTACACATCACAAACTCCTGTCAACGGAACACCCTCGATCCCCTCCGCGCGGCCCTAGCCTGCGAACTCGAGCCTGAAGACCGTCCGGGCTTCGGTGTCTCGGTAGCTCAGCAGCAGGTAGCCGCCCGGCTCGCCTTCCGGCGACGTCATCTGGCTCGCACACCTGACGACCCCAGGGTCCGCTCAATAGTGCAGCGCCACCGCATGGATGGGGAGAGGACCGCTGACTTCAGCACCGCTGGTCCAGCCTCAGCGATTGCGGTGAGCAGCGTGACACCTAGGTCTGCTCAGTCGACCGGTGGGTTCTCGAGGTAGATCGACTTC
>JBAVCA010000212.1:0-2036 GCA_049586475.1 Nocardioides sp. | reverse complement strand
TGGTCCCGCCGATCACGGTCGTGCTGAGCCTGGTGTTCCTCGACGAGGTGCCTCCGGGCCTGGCCTACCTCGGCGGTGCGCTGGCCCTGCTCGGAGTCGCGCTCGCTCGCCGTACGTCGCGCCCACGCCCGATCCAGCCGGTCTGACTCAGGAGACCCTGCGCCAGGCCGGTACCGAGCTGGGTGACGCCGGGCCTCAGCCGGACGGCTCGACCCGGATCGCTGTCAGTTCGGGTCGCCGGCGACGGAGTCCTCGGCCTCGAGCCAACCGCGGAACGCCTCGAGGTTGTGGGTCGGCTCGCCGCGCAGCTTGCGCCACTGCCACTCCTTGCGGATGGAGGAGGCGAAGCCGAGCTCGAGGATCGCGTTGAAGGACTCGTCGGAGACGGAGAGCACGGATCCGAGCAGCCGGTCGAGCTCCTCGTCGGTGACGCTGCTGAGCGGGAGCCGAGCGTCCAGGTAGATGTCGCCGAGCCGGTCGATGGCGAAGGCGACGGCGTAGAGCCGCAAGTTGCGCTGCAGCAACCAGCGGTAGACCTGCTCGTGGTTCTCGTCGGGTGAACGACAGACGAAGGCGTGGATCGACAGGGCGTGCGGTCCGACGTCGAGCCGGACGGCGGTCTGCAGCTTCTTCTCCCCGGGCAGGGCGAAGGAGAAGACCCCGGGGTCTGCTTCGGTGTAGTCCAGGTCGTTGGCGGCCAGGTAGTCGCGGACGACGGAGGCTTCGCTCGATTCGTGCGGGGCGTCGTTGCTCACCTGACCGAGGATCGCATGCGGACCCTCGCCCGTTGGTACACGTCCGCGGTCGCGTCAGCCGTTGCCTCCCAGGAGAAGAGCCGTGCCTGCTCCAGCGCACCGGCCGCCAGCCGGGTGCGCAGCTCGTCGTCGCCGATCACCCGAGCCAGCGCCGCGGCCCAGTCGCGGGGTTGGTGGGAGTCGATCAGCAACCCGCTGTGCCCATCGCGGACCACGGTGGTCAGGCCGCCGACAGCGGCAGCCACGACCGGCACCCCGCAGGCCTGGGCCTCGGCGGCGACCAGGCCGAAGGACTCGTTGTAGGACGGTACGGCGACCAAGGTCGCGGCAGCCATCCAGCGCGCGAGCTCGCTCTGGTCGACCGGCGGGACGAAGCGCACCACGTCGGCGACGCCCAGCTCGGCGGCGAGCGAGGCCAGCCCGGCGGGACGCTCGAGCCCGCTCCCAGACGGGCCACCGACGATGGGGACCACCAAGCGCGAGCGCAGCTCGGGTTGCTGCTCGAGCAGCACCGCCACGGCACGCACCAGGACGTCGGGGGCCGTGAGCGGCTGGATCCTGCCGGCGAAGAGCAGGACGACGGCGTCCTCGGGCACGCCGAGAGCCGCCCGGACGTCCGTGCGCGGACGGAACACGTCGAGGTCGACGCCGGGGTGCACCACCTCGACGTCGCCGGGATCGGCGTCGTAGAGGTTGATCAGCTGCTTGGCCTCGAGGTCGGTGTTGGCGATGAGGACGTCGGCCGCCTCGACGACCTGCTCCTCGCCGATCACGCGAGCCACTGGTTCCGGGGTGTCGCCGAGAGCCAGGGCGTCGTTCTTCACCTTCGCCATGGTGTGCATGCTGTGGATCAGCGGGACGCCCCACCGATCGCGCGCCAGGGCGCCGACCTGGCCGGAGAGCCAGTAGTGGGAGTGCACGGCGTCGTAGTGACCCACGGGGTGTGCGGCCTCGGTGCGCAGCACCTCTCGGGCGAAGACGCACAGCTGCCCGGGGAGCTCGTGCTTCGTGAGCCCCTCGAACGGGCCGGCGGGGATGTGGTGCACCCAGATCCCGTCGTCCAGCGGCACGACCGGGGGCAACCGCGAGCTGGTCGCGCGGGTGAAGATGTCGACCTCGACCCCGCGGGCGGCGAGGCGCCGGCTCAGCTCGACGACGTACACGTTCATGCCGCCCGCGTCGCCGGTGCCAGGCTGGTGCAGCGGTGAGGTGTGCAGGCTGATCATCGCCACGCGGCGCAGATCGTGCATCAGGTCCCCCTCAAGCGGTCCGGGCCGGGAT
>JBAVCA010000211.1:0-21094 GCA_049586475.1 Nocardioides sp. | reverse complement strand
CGTTCGGAGCAGGGTCAGCCACCGTGGTGGCCGCGTCGTCGCCCACAGGTGCACACGCCGAGGCGAGCAGGACGATGGTCGCAGCCACCGCGCCGAGCATGCGCGCACGCCTCATCGCGTCCTCACTCCCCCCTCAAGCAGCTGGCCCGACGCCACGTCAGGCTGCTCCTCCAGGGTAGACGGCTCAGCCAATTGGCGACGAAAGATCGGCGCTCAACCCAGGACCCGGCTGGCAATCCAGGAGATCGACTCCGCCGTCTCCTGCGGAGTCGACGTCGGGGCCATCACGTGACTCAGGACGACGCGGACGACGGTGTCCGTCACCGCCTCGAGCCGGTCGGCCGGGAGCGGCAGGTCGTAGGGCGCCAGCCGCTCAGCGATCACTGCCTTGGCGGCGACCAGGAGGGACTCGGCGTGAGTGGTGAGCAACGGGAGCAGCTCCGTGTCTGCGCCGTGCGTGGCTGAGACGATTGCATGGAGCAGGGGGTTGTCCTGAGCGTGCTCGAGCACCGTGCGGGACGCATCACGGATGGCTGCCACCAGGTCGTCGGGGTGGTCGTCGAAGGCGACCGAGACCACCGCCAGGAAGCGGTCGAGCTCACGCAGGATCATCGCCTCGGCCAGGCGGGGCTTGGTGCCGATCTCGTTGTAGACCGTCTGGCGGCTGACCCCGACGACGTCGGCCAGCTTTGCCATCGTCACCTGGGCCCACCCGAGGCTCCCCGTCAGGGTGACGGCAGCATCCACCACGCGATCGCGGATCGGCGGCAGCCCGCCACCTCGCTCGTGCACCGTCACCGCGCTCACGAGCACGAGGGTAGCCGCAGGTCTAGGGCAGCAGCGTCAGCGCTAGAACCGGGCAGGCCTGCACGGCGGCGTGCACGTGCGCCCGATCGGCTTCGGCAGGCCTCTCCTGCAGAACGTGCATCATGTCGTCGTCATCGAGCTCGAAGAAGTCACTGGCCATGGCTTCGCACATCCCCAGCCCCTCACACACCTCGCGGTCGACGCTGATCCTCATCGCGCCTCCTGCCGCGCGGACTCCTCCAGAGCGACGAAGTCGATCTTCTCCCGCACCCCGCAGTCCGGGCAGCACCAGTCCTCGGGAATATCGGCCCACGCGGTGCCGGCGGCGAAGCCTTCCAGCTCGTTGCCGATCTCCACCTCGTAGGTGTAGTCGCAGCCAGGGCAGCGCGCGGCCATCACCTCAGCATCGGCAGCCGTGGCTGCGGCCGCGGCCCAAGCGGCGTCCGCACTCGCCCGGCGCTCGGCGGCGAGGACGTGCTCGGGGCGGGGATAGCGCTCGAGATAGGTCGCCCGCTTGGACGGCTGGATGTTGGCCAGGGTGACGTCGCCCCCGAAGTGGTGAAGGACCCGCTTGTCCATCACTCGGCGGTACAGCGGTGGGAAGAGGGAGAGCAGGATCATCCCGGCGTAGCCGGTGGGCAGGACCGGCGACTCCTCGAAGTCGCGCAAGGTCTGGTACCGGCGCGTGGGGTTGGCGTGGTGGTCGCTGTGCCGCTGCAGGTGGTAGAGCAGCACGTTCGTCGCGATGTTGTTGGAGTTCCAGGAGTGCGAGGGGTCGACCCGCTCGTAGCGCCGGCGCTGGGCTTCGCCCACCTTCTGGCGCAGCATGCCGTAGTGCTCCATGTAGTTGACCACCTCGAGCAGCGAGAAGCCGACGATGGCCTGCAGCACCAGGAAGGGCAGGATCTCGATTCCGAGCCAGGCGATCAGCCCGCCGAAGAGCACTGCCGACATCAGCCAGGCATTGAGGACGTCGTTGCCCGGGCGGAAGGGGTGTTGCTGCTTGCGGGCATAGCGCTTCTTCTCCACTCGCCAGGCACTCGTCAGAGACCCGCTGACCGTGCGTGGCCAGAAGGCGTAGAACGACTCGCCGAGCCGCGAGCTCGCCGGGTCCTCGGGCGTGGCGACCCGGACGTGGTGGCCACGGTTGTGCTCGATGTAGAAGTGGCCGTAGAAGCTCTGGGCGAGAGCGATCTTGGAGAGCCACCGTTCGTTGGCCTCGCGCTTGTGGCCGAGCTCGTGGGCGGTGTTGATGCCGATCCCCCCGATCGTCCCGATCGTCAGCGCCAGCCCGATCTTCTCCACCACGCTGAGCTCACCCAGACCGAAGGGTGCTCCGTTGGCGATCAGGTACATCGCACTGACGAACCCGACGTACTGGATCGGTAGGAACAGGTAGGTGATCCAACGGTAGTAGCGGTCGTTCTCCAGCGCCTCGATCGCGTCGTCGGGTGGGTTCGCCCGATCGAGGCCCGCGACGAGGTCGATCAGCGGCACCACGACGAGCACGACGATCGGACCGAGCCAGAACCAGACGCCCCACCCCGTGGCCGCCCAGAGGCCGAACGCGATGAAGGCCAGTAGCGGCACCACGAGACCGATCAACCACAGATAGCGCTTGGAGTCCTTCCACTGCTCGGTCGACCCCTCGGGGACCGTGCTGTTGCGAATGGCCTCATGAACGCTGCTCGCGCCGGATGTCGCCGTCATCGACTGCCTGCCTCTCAACTGGGTTTACATGAAAGTAGAGTATGTAAACCCTCTTGACAAGGGGTGGTCATTTGTAAAATGACGGCACCACGGCTCCGTGTGCGCGCTTCTTCGATGGGGCGGCCTCCTCCGTATGGGTAGTTCTGGGCGGTCCCGGGCGTGTCGATCCGCGGAATCCACCCCGCCGGCGCCCGCAGCGACCACACTGGGCGCGTCCCGTACGACCACGGAGAGCACAGGCCATGACCGAGCCCGACCGCGCCTACGCGAGCACGCCTGGCCCGGACGTCCCTGCGCGGCACGGCTTCTGGTCGACCCTCCAGCGCTGGCGCACACCCCTCGTGGTGATCCCGCTCCTGCTCGGGCTCGGCTACAGCGGAGCCGTCGGCGCGCGGCTGCTCTGGGCAGACGTGACCCCGACCCCGGCGGCTGCCGCGATCGTGACGTGCTGGGACGGCAGCGAGGCGGTTGCCGCCGAGTGCCCCGATCCGGCAGGCCTTGCCGGTCTGCGTTGGGTCTTCCCGTCCTTCCGACAAGCCGCAGAGGGCTGCAGCAAGGTCACCTATCCCGATACCGGTGTCCCACGCCCCCTCGAGTACGCCTGCAAGGTGCGCGTCCGAGGTGGCAGAGCAAGCGTCAACTACAGCGAGCGATCCGATCTCGAGCGCGGTCTGCGCTACTTCGATCAGCGCTACCCCGACATCCGCCCGGTTCGGACCGCAGGTGGAGCACGCCTGATCTACAGCTCCTCCACCCCCCGCAAGGACGGCAGCTACGAAGTCACGGTGGCCCTGACCACCTACCCCTTCGCCGTCACGGTCAGCGCCGCCACCGAACGTCTGCGTGATGCGGCCTTGGAGAAGAGGGTGACCTACCGAGCCGACCGCTTCCTGAGCGTGCAGCCGCCCCCGGAGCAAGGTCCGGACTCAGCCGGTTCCTGATCCGCCGGGACGTCTCAGCCCTGCCTGATCGCGGCCGCAACGGCTCCCGGCACATCGGGATGGAAGACCGTCGGGATGATGAAGCTCGAGTTGAGCTCCTCGTCCTTGACCACGTGCGCGATGGCGGCCGCCGCACGCAGCAGCATGTCGACGCTCACCTCATGGGCCCGCGCATCGAGGAGACCACGGAAGACACCGGGAAAGGCGAGCACGTTGTTGATCTGGTTGGGGTAGTCCGAGCGGCCGCTGGCCACCACCGCCGCGTAGCTGCCGGCCTCTCCCGGATCCACCTCGGGATCGGGGTTGGCCAGAGCAAAGACCACTGCGTTCTCGGCCATGTCCTTGATCCAGGAGGCCTGCAGCACGCCCGGGGCGCTGACGCCGATGAAGACGTCCGCGCCCGCCAGTCCGGCTCGGAGGTCACCGCTCACCCGGCGCGGGTTGGTAGCCGCGGCCAGCTCTGACTTCGCCGGCGACAGGCCCGCCATCCCGGCGACGAAGCAGCCCTCGCGGTCCCAGACCACCACGTCGGTCACCCCCGCGGCGATCAGCAGGGTCACGATGGCGGTTCCGGCAGCACCGGCGCCGGCCACGACCACGCGGGCCGTGGTCAGGTCCTTGCCCACGACGCGCAGGGCGTTCATCAGGGCGGCGAGCACGACGATGGCGGTCCCGTGCTGGTCGTCGTGGAAGACCGGGATGTCGAGGCTGGCGCGCAGCCGGCGCTCGATCTCGAAGCATCGGGGGGCGGCGATGTCCTCGAGGTTGATCCCGCCGAAGCCCGGAGCAATCATCTCCACGGCTCGCACGATCTCGTCAGTATCCTGGGACGCGAGGCAGATCGGCCACGCATCGATGTCGGCGAAGCGCTTGAACAGCGCTGCCTTGCCCTCCATCACCGGTAGCGCCGCGCCTGGACCAATGTTGCCGAGCCCGAGGACCGCCGACCCGTCGGTCACCACCGCCACCGAGTTGCCCTTGATCGTCAACCGCGGGATGTCCTCGGGGTGATCGGCCAGTGCCTGGCTGACCCGGCCCACCCCGGGGGTGTAGGCCATCGAGAGGTCGTCCCGGTTGCGCAGCGGCACCTTGGAGGCGACCTCGATCTTGCCGCCGATGTGCAGCAGGAAGGTCCGGTCACTGACCTTGTAGACCTCCACCCCGTCGACGGCGTCCGCAGCGACGACCAGCGCCTCGGAGTGCTCGGCGTCGGCGGCCGAGCAGGTGACGTCGAGGACGAGCCGCACGTTGCTCGACTCGGCGACGTCGATCGCGGTCACGATCCCGCCCGCGGCGGCGATCGCCGTGGCGACCGCTCCCACCACCGCGTGGTCGGGCACCGAGTGCAGGCGCATGGTGATCTAGTACGACGAAGGTGTTGCGTTGCGGGCCACGGGACCACCATCGACCCTGCGGTGGTGACGGGCAAGTAGCAGAGGTCGCTGGCGGAGAGTCAGCTCAGCTGACGTTCAGGTGGTTGAGGAGGTTCTTGGCGAACCGGTCCCCCATCTGGTGCATCACGCCCTTCATCGTCGAGCGCACCGCGCCACCCGACAGCTTCGGCAGCGGGAGGTCGACGCAGATCTCCAGGCTGGTCTCGAGCAACACGCCGCCGTCAGGGCCGGGGTGGTCGCTCAGGGCGTACCACCCGTGCACGCCGGCGCGTTCCTTCGCGCCGGACGGCGGGTCGTGGGTGAACTCGATCCGGACGCCGTCCTCCAAGGTCATCTTCTCGGTGAACGTCGCGCCGAAGCTCTTGCCGGCCACTTTGAGCCCCGCCAGGGTCCAGACCCAGTGCTCGTCGTCGGCCACGATGGAGGAGACGAAAGGAGTGAAGCGAGCGACGAGATCGGGGTCCACCAGGACCTCCCACACCCGCTCGCGCTCGACCGGGACGATCGCCTCGGCGGTCGTCGATGCCGTGAACGTGGTCATGCCTGCGCCTCCAGTGCCTTCTCGATGTCGCGCGCGAGGTCGAGCGGCTCGACGGCGGGGCCGTAGTCGGCAGCGACCCGTCCGTCCCTGCCCACGAGGAACTTCGTGAAGTTCCACGCGATGGGCGCGTCCGGCTCGCTGGCCTGCTCAGATCGCAGCCAGGTGAAGAGGGGGTGCGCGTCGACCCCGTTGACCTCGACCTTGCTCATCATCTCGAACGCGACGCCGTAGTTCTTCTCGCAGAAGGCACCGATCTCAGCCTCGTCCCCGGGCTCCTGGTGCCCGAACTGGTCGCACGGAAACCCCATCACGCTCAGGCCCCGCTCGGCGTACTGCTCGTGGAGCGTCTGGAGTCCGGCGTACTGGGGGGTCAGGCCGCACTGGGAGGCGGTGTTGACGACCAGGACGACCCGTCCGGCGTACGTCGCGAGGTCCACCTCGCGACCGTCGAGGCTGGTAGCGCTGAAGTCGGCGAGAGTCGTCATGGCCTCAGTCTGTCAGCGGGCCGGGCACCTCGTCGGGGTGAGGGGGTCTCCTGCTCACGGCGTCCAGGGCTCGCCCCAGCGCGATCCGAAGGCGATCTCGCCCAAGGGCTTGCGCGCGCGCACCCGCTCCTCGCGCTCGCGGTCGCCCGCGCTGACGTCGTCGTATGGGCCCACGACCAGGTGGACGCCGATGGCGATGCCGGTCATCAGCGCGACATGATCCGGAACCCCCAGCGCTGCAGCAGCAGCTCCGTGGTCGAACCCGGCGAACTGGTGGGCGTCCAGACCCATCGCCCGAGCCTGCAGCGTGATGTGGGCCGAGGCCTGACCCAGGTCGTGACGCGCGTAGTCAGCGCTCTTGGGCCCGTTGCCCTCCGGGTCGGCAGCAATCTGGGTGCCGGCGACGAGCACCAGCGAGGCTCGCGGCACCCAGCCGGAGTTGCCGCGGCTCAGGTGTGGGACGAAGCGAGAATGCACCTCGCTGCCGCGCGGGGCGACGACGTAGCCCCACGGTTGGCTGTTGCCGGCACTGGGGGCCCACCGGGCGGCACCCAGGAGCACCTCGATCTCGGCTCCGGTGATCACGTGATCGAGGTCGAACACGCTGGGGCTCCAGCGCGATCGCAGCGGCTCGGCCAGCATCTCGGCCCCCGGCATCGGCGCGTGCGGTGATCCCACCGCCTCAACCCACCCAGACCGTGCCGGTGGCGCCGGCCACGTAGTCGAGGAAGGCACGCTCGTCCGCCGGATCCTGACGGCGCTGGAAGGGGTAGGTCGTGGGCCGGGTCGCCCGGTCGTGCCAGAAGTGGTGGGTCCCGGTCGAGTCGGGCCGCGCGGCGACCAGCCAGACGGCCGTGTCGGCGCCCGAGGCGGGATCGCGCAGCAGGGGTCCCATCAGCTTGCCGAAGCCGGGCAGGCTGTCGTCGATCCCGGGAGTGGCCACCCAGCCGGGGTGGCAGCTCTCCACCGCGACCTGGCCTCCGCGCAGGCGACGGTCCCAGGCGTCTGCCAGCACGACCTGCATCCGCTTGGTGCGGGCGTAGCCCCGCACCCCGTCGTAGGACCCGTCGCGGTACTCGATCTCGTCGGGCTTCGAGCGCAGCCCGGCGGAGTACATGCCTCCTGAGGACATGATCACCACGGTGCCGCCCTGGCCGGCTCCCAGCACGGGTAGCAGGCGCTCGGTCATCAGGTGCGGGCCCAGGACGTGGACGGCGAGGGCCATCTCGTGGCCTTGCGGGCTCTCGGACCGCTCGGGGACCATGACGCCGGCGTTGTGCACGAGCCCGTGCAACCCGTCGGAGTCGTCGGCGAGACGCTGGGTCAGGTCGGTCGTCCAGGCGCGTACGGCGTCCAGGTCGCTGACGTCGCAGACCTCTTCGACAAGCTGGGAAGCAGGGCGGTCGGCGCGCAGCCCGGAGACCATGTTGGTGACCTTCTCGGCGTTGCGGCCCAGGACGTGCACCGTGGCACCGAGGTCGAGGAACGAAGCGACCATGGCCTCGCCGATCCCGGAGGTGGCGCCGGTCACCACCACCCGCTTGCCCAGCAGGCTGCCCGGTTGCGGGTCAGCCGGCCACCAGGACCGGCGCAGGGCGGGCCCGATACGGGTGTAGCCGAGGACGAGGGAGCGGTCGAGGGTTGCGTCGGCGATGCGGGCGAGGAGCGAAGGGCGGGACATATGGCGAGCCTAGGAGAGGGAGCCGCATGGTGGCGCATGCCGAAAGACCCCTGTCCGGCGCTTCCGCTGGTCAGGGGCCCTTCTCACGTCTTTCCGATCGAGGCGTCAAGCCTGGACCGGCTGGTGCTGGGTGCGCGAGGGGGGATTTGAACCCCCACGCCCTTTCGGACACTGGCACCTGAAGCCAGCGCGTCTGCCGTTCCGCCACTCGCGCAAGTAACCACGGAAGGTTAGCCCAGCCGTGGAAGCATCCCCAAACCGGCAGGGACTCCCCGGCATCTTCACCGGGGCCCGGGAGGAGAGGTTGCACGGCACCCGACTCCGGGGTGGCTACGATCGACGCTACGTCCGGTCGGCCGACCGGTGCTGTCATGCCCCCGCACAGCGGTGGTGGTCCGAAGGAGAGGGGTGCTGATGGGAGGCTTGCAGCGCTTCGAGCAGCGGCTGGAGTCGGTCATCTCCGGCGCCTTCGCCCGCGCCTTCCGGAGCGCCGTCCAGCCCGTCGAGATCTCGGCTGCCCTGGAGCGCGAGCTGGACAACAACGCCCAGATCCTGTCCCGGGACCGGCGCCTGGTGCCCAACGACTTCCATGTCGAGCTGTCCACCGCCGACCTGGAGCGGCTGGCTCCGTACGACTCGACGCTGGCCCGCGAGCTCTCGGACTCCCTCAAGAAGCATGCTGACGCACAGTCCTACGTATTCACCGGTCCCATCCGCATCGGCTTCGAGACCGCCGACGACCTCACCACCGGACGCTTCCGGATCCGCAGCCAGGCGCAGGCATCGGTGACCGGCACTGCCACCGAGACCCAGGTACGCCGCGCGCACGCCTTGCTCGAGGTCAATGGCACCCGGCACCCGCTGCAGCCCCCCGGCCTGGTCGTCGGGCGCGGCACCGAGACAGACATTCGGATCAACGACCCCGGCATCAGTCGACGCCACGCGGAGTTCCTCATCACCGTGGGCAGCCAGGGCCAGGACCCGCTGATCGAGGTGCACGACCTCGGCTCCACCAACGGCATCAGGATCGACGATCGCAAGGTCCCGCGGGCGACGCTGCGGGACGGCTCGGTCGTCAAGGCTGGCAACACGACGATGATCCTGCGGATCGTCGAGAGCGACGGATGGGCCGATGTCTGAGCTGACCTTGTTCCTGATCCGCATCGCCTTCCTGGCGATCCTGTGGATCTTCGTGCTCTCGGCGATCTCGGTGATCCGCTCCGACATGTTCGGTGCCCGAGTGCCCGAGGGCGCCCGCGATCAGCGGAGTCCCCGGCCCTCCAAGCAGCCGAAGCCGGTCAAGCGCCGCGGATCGCCCAGCCACGTAGCGGTGACCCAGGGTGGGAGCGCCGGGGCGAAGGCCTCCCTCGATCAGGCGCCGATCCTGATCGGGCGCGGCAACGACGCCGCCATCCGGCTCGACGACGACTACGCCTCTACCCGACACGCACGGATCGCGGCGTCCGGCGACCAGTGGTTCGTCGAGGACCTTGGCTCCACCAACGGCACGTACATCGGCAGCGTCCGGATCACCCAGCCCACGACGATCTCGATCGGCACCCAGGTGCGCATCGGCAAGACGATTCTGGAGCTGAAGAAGTGAGCCATCCCGACGCTGAGAGCGGCGCTGCGGTCCCGGACACCGGCGAGAGCGCCGCTGCCACCGGGGAGAGTCCGGTGCCGGACCCGCAGGTAGACGAGCCCGCCCTGCACCTCTACTACTCCGCGATCTCCGACGTGGGTCGGGTCCGCAAGGACAACCAGGACTCCGGCTACGCCGGTCCCTGGCTGCTCAGCGTCTGCGACGGCGTCGGCGGGGCCGCGCGCGGCGACATCGCCTCCAGCACGGCGATCTCCGAACTGCGGTCGCTCGACGTCCCACCGCCCGTGGACGAGATCCCGGGGCTGCTCGACCGAGTCACCGCAGCCCTGCACGACGCGCACGCCGAGATCGGTCGCCTGGTCGACGCCGACCCTGCGATCAACGGCACCAGCACCACGGCGACGGTCGCTGTCTTCGACGGCCACCGCGTCGGAATCGGCCACGTCGGCGACAGCCGGGCCTATCTGTTCCGTGAGGGTGAGATCTCTCAGCTCACCACTGACCACACCTTCGTTCAGAGCCTGATCGACGACGGCCGGATCACGGAGGCCGAAGCCCGGACCCACCCCCACCGCAACCTGATCCTCAAGGCCCTCGACGGCATCCACGAGGCCGAGCCCGATCTCTTCGCGCTGCAGCTCACGCCGGGTGACCGACTGCTGCTCTGCAGCGACGGAGCCTGCGGCGTGCTCGACGACGGTCGCCTGGCCGACATCTTGTCGATGGGCAGCCCGGACTTCGCCGCAGTCGAGCTGGTCAGGGCCAGCCTCGAGGCAGGCAGCTCCGACAACGTCACCTGCATCGTGGCCGACGTGCTCACTGACGAGCAGGCTGCAGCCGATCCGGGCTATGCCGAGCTGGAGCCCTTGCTCGTCGGAGCCGCTGCCGAGCTCAAGCGTCGACTGCCCCGGGCGCTCTTCCGCGGCCACCGGTCCGGCGACACCGGCGAGCTCGAGCCGATCGAGGCCGAGATCCCCGACCACCTGCCGTTCGCGATCTCCAACGATCCCCTGCAGCCCGTCGACCCCGAGACCGCGCGCTACGCGCCGCGGCCCCCCCAGCGCTTCTCGTGGCTCCGCCGGCTGGCGGCCTTGGCAGTCGTCGCCGGCATCGTGTGGATTGCCGGCACCGCCGCCTGGACCTGGGCTCAGACCAAGTACTACGTCGGAGAGCAGGACGGCAGGGTCGCGATCTTCCGCGGCATCGACGCCTCCATCGCCGGCCTCCAGCTCTCCGAGCCCGTGGTGTCGACCGACGTGATGCTCGACCAGCTCTCCGACTTCGACCGCGGGCAGGTCGAGAACAGCATCGACGTCGACGACCTGGCCGACGGCCGGGACAAGGTCGAGGAGATCGCAGCGAACCGGGTCTCGCCCGAGACCAGCAGCGACCCGGTCGGCGGGTGACCCGATGAGCCCGATGACGCCCGGCTCCTCGCTGATGGGCTTCGTGCACCGACGCCGCCGCGGGGCCGAGCTGTTCCTGCTCGTGCTGGCCCTGGCCGTCGGGGTGGGCGGCTATGCAGCGGTCGGGATCGGCGTGGACGGCACCGTGCCGACCGACATCATCGGCTACGGCGGCTGGCTGACGGCGCTCATCGTGGCGGCCCACATCGTCATCCGGCTGGTCGCGCCGTATGCCGACCCGGTGCTGCTGCCGCTGGTGGCTGCCCTCAACGGCCTCGGGCTCGCCGTCATCCACCGCATCGACCTCGGCTATGCCGCACGTGGGAAGGAGACCGACTTCGCCCAGCAGCAGCTCATCTGGATGACGCTCGGGGTGCTGCTCTTCGTCGGCACGCTGGTGTTGCTGCGCGACCACCGGGTCCTGGCTCGCTTCACCTACACGATCGGCTTCGGGGCGATCAGCTTGCTGCTGCTGCCGATGGTCCCGTTCATCGGTCGCGAGATCAACGGCGCCCGGATCTGGATCAACCTCGGACCCTTCAGCCTCCAGCCGGGCGAGGTCGCCAAGGTGATGCTGGTCGTGGCGTTCGCCGGCTACCTGGTCCTGCACCGCGACGCGCTGGCGCTCGCCGGTCGACGAGTCCTCTTCGTCGATCTCCCCCGCGGACGCGACCTCGGTCCGATCCTGGCCATGTGGCTGGTCAGTCTGGGCATCCTGGTGTTCCAGAAGGACCTCGGCTCGAGCCTGCTGTTCTTCGGTCTGTTCCTGGTGATGCTCTACGTCGCCACCGAGCGCCCGGGCTGGATCATCGTCGGGAGCACCCTGTTCGCCGTCGGGGCGCTCGGGGCGTGGAAGACCGCCAGCCACGTGCAGGACCGCATCGACATCTGGTTGCACCCGATGGAGTTCTACCGCAACCAGCAGCCGCCGTACTCGGACCAGATCGTGGAGGCGCAGTTCGGCATGGGGTGGGGTGGCCTCATCGGCCGCGGCTTCGGTGAGGGCGACCCGACCCGGGTCACCTACGCCGAGAGCGACTTCATCATGGCCGCGATCGGCGAGGAGCTGGGACTGACCGCGGTCATCGCGGTCCTGCTCTGCTACGGACTCATCGTCGAGCGCGCCCTACGTGTGGCCCTGATCTCGCGCGATTCCTTCGGCAAGCTGATGGCCACCGGCCTGGCCAGCGTGTTCGCCGTGCAGGTCTTCGTCGTCATCGGCGGAGTGACCCGGCTGATCCCCCTGACCGGCCTGACCACACCGTTCCTGTCCTACGGCGGGTCCTCACTGGTGGCCAACTGGGTGATCATCGCGCTGCTGCTCCGGATCTCCGACCAGGCCCGTCGCCCGGTTCCGGACCTCTCCCAGGACGAGGAGTCCAGCGACGAGGAGTCCACGCAGGTGATCAAGCTGTGATGACCCGCCCGCCCCCTGCGGCCCGCCCACAGCGACTCGCTGCCGACCCACTGATCGGGGGTCCCGCATGAACCGGCCGATCCGCACCGTCTCCCTGTTCTGCCTGGCGTTGTTCTTGGCGCTCATGATCAACTCCACCTACCTGCAGTTCTGGCGGTCGACCAGCCTCGACGAGGACCCGCTCAACCAGCGGGTCCAGCAGGCGTCCTACTCCAGCGAGCGCGGCGCGATCCTCGTCGGGCGTACCGCGGTGGCCGAGAGCACGCCGTCCGACGACCGCTTCGAGTTCCAGCGCGAGTACCCGCAGCCGTTGGTGTATGCACCGCTGACCGGGTACTTCACCTTCGGTGACTCCACCGGCGTCGAGTCTTCCCAGAACGCCGTGCTCTCCGGCGAAGACCCGCGCTTCTTCGTGCGCAACCTTGTCGACCTGGTCAGCAACAACCAGCAGAACGGCGGGAGCGTCGAGCTGACGATCAACGCCAAGGCCCAACGGGCCGCCTTCGACGGCCTCGCGGCCCTGGGGCCGGACGTCGAGGGTTCGGTCGTGGCCATCGAGCCGGACACGGGCAAGATCCTGGCGATGGTCTCGCTGCCGACGTTCGACCCCAACGACTTGGCCTCCCACGACTTCGACGCCGTTTCGAAGGCCTACAAGTCCCTGGAGGCCGACCCGGGCGACCCGCTGCTGAACCGCGCCGTCCAGACCCGGATCTTTCCGGGCTCCACGTTCAAGGTCGTCACGGCGGCGGCAGCGCTGGAGTCGGGCAAGTACGACAGTGCTGATTCCCTGGTGCCGGGCGGGGCGACCTTCCAGCTGCCGCAGACCAGTGGTGAGACCGGGTTGGTCGACAACGAGGGCCGCAGCTGTGGCGCCGGGGAGATCACCTTCCGTCTGGCCATGGAGCAGTCCTGCAACACCACCTTCGCCCAGCTCGCCATCGAGGTCGGCTCCGAGGCGATGCTCGAGCAGGCCGAGAAGTTCGGGTTCAACACCGACTACCTCGAGGACCTCGGCCGCCAGGCTCGGTCGGTGTTCCCCGCTGAGCTCTCACCACCTGAGCTGGGCCAGGCCGGTTTCGGGCAGTTCGAGGTGCAGTCGACACCGCTGCAGATGGCCATGGTGTCCGCCGCGATCGCCAACGAAGGGGTGGTGATGCGGCCCTACGTGGTCTCCGAGGTCCAGTCGCCCGACTACGACGCCGAGACCACCGAACCCGAGGAGCTCAGCGAAGCGATCAGCCCCGCGACCGCCGACGTGCTCACCGACCTGATGGTCTCGACCGTCGACGCGGGCACCGCCGCCCCGGCAGCGATCCCCAACATCGCGGTCGGTGGCAAGACCGGCACCGCCCAGCGAGGTGTTCCCGACCAGCCCCCCTACGCCTGGTTCATCTCCTTCGCCCCCGCGACCGACGCCAAGGTTGCGGTGGCTGTGATGATCGAGGAGGCCCCGGGCCAGCAGGTTGCCGGTGGCGCCCTGGGTGGGCCGATCGCCAAGGCCGTGATGGAAGCAGTGCTCTCGTGACCCGCCTCAGCATCCACGACCACGAGCTCCCCGGAGCCCGGGACAGGAGCCGACGATGACCCAGACGCCGGAGCCGCGGTTTGCCGACAACGCCCAGCGCTACCGCCTCGACTCGCGCATCGCCACCGGTGGCATGGGTGAGGTGTGGCGCGCCACGGACACGCTGCTGGGCCGAGTGGTGGCTGTGAAGGTGCTCAAGGACGAGATCGCCGAGGATCCGGTCTTCCGGTCTCGTTTCGAGACCGAGGCTCGCCACGCTGCTGCACTGCACCACCCGGGGATCGCCAGCGTCTTCGACGTCGGTGAGCGCGCGGCGACCGAGCTGGGAGGCCAGCCGCGACCGTTCCTGGTGATGGAGCTCGTCGAGGGTCAGCCCTTGTCGGCGCTGCTGCGCCAGGACCGCGACCTCGACCCCGACGCGGTGCGCGACCTGATGGCCCAGGTCGGCGATGCGCTCGGCGCCGCCCACCGCGGCGGCATCATCCACCGAGACGTCAAGCCGGCCAACCTGATCGTCACCCCCGACGGGAAGGTCAAGGTGACCGACTTCGGGATCGCCCGCGCCGCCGACGGCGCCCAGATCACGCAGACCGGAGCCGTGATGGGGACTCCGCAGTACCTCTCCCCCGAGCAGGCGGAGGGCAAGCCCGCAACGATCGCCTCCGACGTCTACTCCCTGGGCGTGGTGAGCTTCGAGTGCTTGGCCGGACGCCGTCCTTTCGATGCCGAGTCGCCGATCGCGACCGCGCTCGCCCACATCCGTGAGCCCGTGCCGGCGCTGCCTGATCACGTCCCGACCGACCTAGCCGCTGTCATCCGGACCGCCCTGTCCAAGGACCCCGCCGATCGCTACCCCGACGGCGCCGCGTTCGCCGCAGCACTGCGCGACCCCAGCACCGCGAAGGTCTCGACTGCACCGGCTCTCGCCCCGGTCGCGGTCCCGGGTCCCGAGGAGCCCCGGACCCAGGTGCTCGCCGCGACGCCGATGGCCCAGGAACCGCTGACCCCTACCGCGACTGAGCTGCCGCGGTCGTCCTCGCGCAACGCGACCGGGCCGATCGTGGCCGCCGTCGTGCTGCTGGTGGCTCTGGTGATCGTCGTGACCCTGTTGCTGACCGATGGCGACGAGGAGCCCGTAGCGGCCCCACCGTCCACGACCCCGGCCACCGCCGAGCCGAGCACGGCCGAACCCAGCACCGAGCCCACCAAGCCCGAGCCGTCCGAGGACCAGACGATCACGATCAACGAGGGTGACTACCTCGGCCGCCCGGTCGACGATGTCGAGGCCCAGCTGCGCTCGCTCGGTCTTCGAGTCGCTCGCAACGAGCTCGACAACGACGACCCCTCTCGTAACGGCCTGGTCGAGTCGCTCAACCCAGCCGGCGACGTCCAGCCGAACGACGTGATCGCGGTGAGCTACTACGGCACGGCTCCCGAGGTGACGCCGTCGCCGCCGCCCAGCGAGACTCCTTCGCCGGGCCCGAGCGACGGGCCCACGGTGCCGGCGCCCACCCTCTCGACCAACCTCACCCCCTAAGGAAGAGCGAAACCGATGAACGACGCAGGAGCACCTGGTCCCACCCTGGTGGGTGGACGCTACGAGCTCGGCGAGCTGCTCGGCCGCGGCGGCATGGCCGAGGTCCGCAAGGGCACCGACTCCCGCCTGGGACGGATCGTCGCGGTGAAGCGACTGCGTACCGACCTGGCGAGCGACTCGACCTTCCAGGCCCGCTTCCGCCGCGAGGCGCAGTCCTCGGCGTCGCTCAACCACCCCTCGATCGTGGCGGTCTACGACACCGGCGAGGAGCCGGCTGAGGACGGCTCCGGGGTCGCGCAGCCCTACATCGTGATGGAGCACGTCGCCGGCAGGACCCTGCGCGACATCCTGCGTGAGGGCCGCAAGATCCTGCCCGAGCGAGCACTGGAGATCAGCAGCGGCGTTCTCTCGGCCCTGGACTACAGCCACCGTGCGGGGATCATCCACCGCGACATCAAGCCCGGCAACGTGATGCTCACCCCGACCGGCGACGTGAAGGTGATGGACTTCGGCATCGCGCGCGCGATCAGCGACGCGACCAACTCGATGACCCAGACGGCTGCCGTGGTCGGTACGGCGCAGTACCTCTCTCCCGAACAGGCACGTGGCGAGACCGTCGACTCGCGCTCCGACGTGTACTCGGCCGGTTGCCTGCTCTACGAGCTGCTCACCGGTCGGCCACCGTTCGTCGGCGACAGTCCGGTCGCCGTGGCCTACCAGCACGTTCGTGAGCAGGCGGCGCCACCCTCGGACTACGACACCGAGCTCCCGCCGGCCATCGATGCCATCGTGATGAAGGCGCTCGCCAAGCGCCTCGAGGACCGCTACCAGTCCGCTGGCGCGATGCGCAACGACATCGAGCGCTATCTCGCCGGACGCCCGGTCGAGGCCGTAGCGGCGCCGGTGGCCGCGGCGGTCGCTGACCCCACACAGGTCGTCACCCCGGTGGCAGCGCCCGCGACCCCGCCGCGTCGTCCGGAGCCGGCCTACCTGCCCACGGCCGACGAGCGTGCTCCTCGCACCGGTCTGTGGACCCTGCTGGGCCTGCTGCTGATCGCACTGCTGGTCGCAGTGTTCTTTCTCTTCCAGGGCTCTCTCTTCCCCGACTCACCGGAGCAGGTGCAGGTCCCCTCGGTGATCGGCCTCGACGAGTCCGCCGCCCGGCTCGCCGTCGGCACTGCAGGTCTCACGGTGGGCGAGGTCACCCCACGCAACGACGACAAGGTCGCGTCGGGTCGCATCCTCGAGCAGGATCCTCCCGCCGAAGACTTCGTCGACCTCAACACGGTGGTCGACCTGGTCGTGTCCATCGGCAAGCCGATGCTCAGCGTTCCCCCCGTCACCAACCTTCCCCGCAAGGTCGCGGTCGGCCAGCTGGAGGCGGCAGGGTTCACCAATATCAAGCAGACCGCCGTCGCCTCGGACGAGGACAGGAACCAGGTCCTGGAGCAGTCCCCGGCCCCTGGGAGTGAGGTTGCCGACGGCACCACGATCAGCCTCACGTACTCACAAGGGCCCAAGGAGGTCCCGCAGGTCGTCGGCGACCAGGTCGACGAGGCGCAGGACAAGATCCTCGCCCAGGGCTTCCAGCCGGTGCTCCAGGACGACCTCGGCTCCGAGGAGCCCAAAGGCACCGTCACCCAGCAGTTCCCGGCGGCCGGCACCGCGCTCAACCAGGGCGACGAGGTGACGGTCTTCGTCTCGGTCTACGAGAAGCCGACGAAGGAGCCGGAGCCCACCGTGGAGCCGACCCCCGTACCCACCGAGGAGCCCGAGGGAGATCCCGACGAGCTCCCCACGGACGGACCCCCGGCGGCCTTGCCGGCGCCGCGGCGGGGGTGAGTCCGGGTCAGGCCGCTTGCGGACCTACCTGGAGATAACCGGCTCGGCGTATGCGATGTCGAGCAGGCCTGTGTAGGCCGGCGCCTCGACCGAGTCCTCGGGGCTCAACGCCCAGCCGACCCCGATCTCGGGCCGGAGAGCGTCGGAGCGGAAGCGCAGCACGTCCTCGTCGCGGTCCAGGGCGCTGGTGAGGGCCACCGGGTCGCCGACGGCCTCGATGACGTAGGGCTCAGGATAGGGAATGCCCTGGAGCCGGACGGCGCTGCCGTTGCACTTGATCCCGGTGGTGGTGACGATGCGCTGGCCTTGGATCGTGATCGCCGCCGCGCCGCCGGCCCACAGCGAGTTGATCACCGCCTGGAGGTCTTGCTGGTGGACCACGTAGCGGTCGAGGTCCAGCTCGGGGTCGGCGATCGCACGGTCAAGAATGTCGGTCGAGGCGTCGGAGAGCACGACGCTGATGCCGGTGCCCACGACCGGCTCCAGCCCTGCCAGTCCTCGGAGCTGATCGGCCTGCCGGCGCTTGCGTCGTACCTCGCGGTCATCAACGCTCGCCGCCAGCGTGTCGACCTCGGCCTTGAGCTCGCCGGCGCGGTCCTGGAGCCGCTCGTAGGCGTCGGACTCCGACTGCACGACGGAGGCCAGGCTGGTGTAGCGACCCGGGCGCAGGTCGGTGCCTTCGGAGTTGGCCGCACTGACCGCGAAGAGCGCACCGCTGAGCAGCACCGCCAGCGGCGTCCCGATCCGCCAGGACCCATGCCGCGGCCCCGGCGCCGACGACGGCGCACCGCGCGGCACCGACGCCTCGGCAGAGGCGGCGGCGTCGGAAGACCTTGGGGTCCGCGCGTGTAAACCGGTCACGCACACTAAGGTAGCCCGCGGACCCGCGGCGCCGAAGTCGTCGGGACGCTGTCCATCCCAGACTGTTCACCCAGACTGTCCATCCCAGACTGTTCACCCAGGCCGGTCGTTGCAGACTGTTCACTCCCGGCCGGCACGATCCGAGCAGTGCAGAGCGCTACCCAGAAGAGGACCGACCCGTGGCAAAGACCAAGGCGAACCAGAGCTTCGATCCCGATCGGGGGCCGGTGCTGAGCGTTCGGTTCGCGATCGCGATGACCCTGGTCGTGCTCGGGATCGCCTGGATCATCTTCTACTACGTCGGTGTGCGCCCCGAGGGTGAGTTCAGCGACGCCGGCGAAGAGCTGAGCGCGAAGGGCCCCGGCTTCCTGCAGGACCTGGGCGACTGGAACTACCTCATCGGGTTCGGCGCGTTCTTCCTCGGGCTGATCATCTCCTCGCACCCCTCGACCCCGTTGGGCCGCGGTCGGGGAGTCGTCGTCGGGATGCTCGGCTGCTTCTTGCTCGGACTGGCGTGGATCTGCGTGTACTACGCGATCGCCAACGACACCTCCTCGGTGCCGATCTTCAACGACCTGGGGCAGCAGAACCTGTTCGTCGGGATCACGTTCATGGCTGTCGGCTTCACCTTCGCCACGCGCTGGGAGTGAGCCCATCGGGCGAGGCGACCCGGTGGCCGTCGTGCCAGCTCGCTCCTCGGTTGTGCACAGCCTCTTGCTGACTCCTTCACCCTCCTCTCAGGGGCCCCGGGGGCGCGCATTCCTGGCATCCCTGCGCCTAGCCAGCATCGCCATGGTCAAATTTTCCGCGCCAGCATTGACAAATCTCCCGCCGCTGCTGCGTAACTTCGTGACAGCACCGGCAGATCCACCGCTGTGGCGGTGATTCTCCCGCGAGCCGCGCCCGCTCATTTTCCACAGGGTTATCCACAGCTGTGGAACGAATCCCACCGGTGTAGTTCTCCACCGGCTTCTCCACAGCTGTGGACAGGGTCAGCCGATGGCGATCGATCTGATCACGATGGCGACCAGGCTCAGCGCAGCGATCGCGGCGATCCCGACCCACTGCAGTGTGCTTCGGCGCGGGCCCCTGGGTGAGTAGACCAGCAGCGCGGTGATCAGCGCGCCACCGACGAAGCCCCCGAGGTGGCCCTGCCAGGAGATGTTGGGAACCGCGAACGTGATCACCAGGTTGATGAGGAGCAGCCCGCCGATGCTGCGCAAGTCCCCGCCGACCTTGTAGACGATCACGGCGAGCGCTGCGAACAGACCATAGATGGCGCCTGAGGCGCCCAGCGTGGTGCCGTACTGGTTGGCCAGCCAGTAGACCGTTGCCGAGCCGACCAGACCGGAGACGAGGTAGAGGGCGAGGAACCGGGCCCGACCCAGAGCCGCCTCGATCTGCGGGCCGAGAACGTAGAGCGCGAGCATGTTGGCCGCGATGTGCCAGATCTGCACATGCAGGAACATGCTCGTGATCAGCTGCCAGTACGAGCCCTCGGCGACGCCCGGCACCCAGGTGCCCGAGCCCGTCTCGCATGCCGAGCGCGAGACGTCATAGATGAAGTTGCCCTGCACGCATCCGCCGTTGGGGGTCAGTCCCAGCAGGTCGATAAGCGTGCTGCTGGTCCACCCGGTCACCAGCACCGCGATCCAGACCGCGGCATTGATGGCGATCAGCACCTGCGAGGTCAGTGCCGGGTTGCCCGAGCGGGTCCCTCCGTAAGCCGTCCTCCCGCTGCGAGTGGACTTGGCCCCCTCCTTGACGCACTCGGGGCACTGGAAGCCCACCGAAGCGTCGTGCATGCAGTCGGGGCAGATTGGTCGGTTGCAACGCTGGCAACGGATGTTGGCCTCGCGGCCGGGGTGGCGGTAACAGACCACCACCCCGGACGCGGGCGTCGGCTGCGACGGTGTCGACAAGTGGGTCTGCCTCAGCCGCCGATGATCTCGACGGACTCCATCACGATCGGCTCGACCGGGCGGTCGCCCGCGCCGGTCGCGCAGGTGGCGATGGCGTCGACCACGTCGCGGCTCGCCTGGTCGGCAACCTCGCCGAAGATCGTGTGCTTGCGGTTCAGCCACGGGGTCGCGCCGACGGTCACGAAGAACTGCGACCCGTTGGTGCCGGGCCCGGCGTTGGCCATCGCGAGCAGGTAGGGCTTGTCGAAGACCAGCTCGGGGTGGATCTCGTCCTTGAACGTGTAGCCCGGGCCACCGGTGCCGGTGCCCTGGGGGCAGCCGCCCTGGATCATGAAGCCCTCGATGACGCGGTGGAAGCCGAGGCCGTCGTAGAAGCGCTTCTTCTCGCCGTTGGCCTCCTTCTCGCCGGTCGCGAGACCGGTGAAGTTGGCCACGGTCTCGGGAGCGTGGTTGGGGAAGAGCGTGATCGTGATGTCGCCCTTGTTGGTCTTGAAGATGGCCTGCTGGTCCGCCATGACTGCCTTTCGAGCGTGGTGACTGGAGATGGAACCGTGCTGTTGCACAACTCCACGATTCTCCCACGCAGCACCACACGACCGGGCGGGAGTCCGCTCCGTCGACGCCGCGGACCCCTGGGACCCGCTCGGCCCCACATCACCCGCACCGGGGTGTTGCCAGGTCGCACCCGCGTGGTGGGATGCTGTGATCTGGGCAGCAAGTGCCTGCCTTGCGTCAGCACGCCACATCTCGCAACAGCACGGAAAGGAAGGCTCCCGATGGGACTCCGCTCCAAGAAGTCGCGCCTCGACCAGGCCACCGACATCGTCGAGGGGTACGTCGACAGCGTCCGCCCCCACGTGACGGCCGCTTTCGAGACCGCCATGGAGTCCGCTCGTGACTTCGTCCAGGACACCGCACTCCCGGCACTCAACGACGCGCGCGACAAGGCAGGTCCGGCTATCGCCGACGCCCGTGAAAAGGCGGCACCGGTGATGGCAGAGGCTCGGGTGCGGGCCGCCGAGCACCTCGCCGATGCCCGCGAGAAGGCCACCCCGGTCGTCGCCAACGCTCGGGTGCGGGCTGCCGAGCACCTCGCTGATGCCCGCGAGAAGGCCGCTCCGGTCGTCGCCGCCGGCGCCGCTGCCGCCAGTGAGAGGGCAACCGCCGCTCGCGTGCTGGCCGACACCAAGGTCGCCGAGATCAAGGGCGAGGAGCCGAAGAAGAAGGGCAAGCTCAAGCGCTTCGTGCTGCTGGGCGCCCTGGCCGGTGGAGTCGCCGTGGTGGCCAAGAAGCTCCAGGGCTCGAGCACCTCCGACAACTGGCAGTCCTCCTACGTGCCGACCCCGGCGCCCGCAGCGAAGGCAGCTCCCGCCACGTCCTCGGTCGAGGACGCGGGCGGTTCGTCGCCCGACGAGGCAC
>JBAVCA010000210.1:0-1532 GCA_049586475.1 Nocardioides sp. | reverse complement strand
GGATAGGGATGGCCGTGGTCGGCGGCCCAGGAGGAGTGCCCGAAGGCGCGTCGGGGGTCATGAGGGGAGGCTGGTCCCGCGCGGCGAGCACGCCAAGGCGACGTCCGGTCTCCTGTGCACGACAGCGCGGATGGAGCGCGGGATCTGGTCGCGGAGGCCAGCAGCGATGCGATGACAAATCGAGTGCGCGCCGGGCGCACGTCTGACACGCTCGTGAGCGATGACCTGGCCGGACGTGATGGCGCGACTGCGCGGGCTGCGCATCGACGTCACCCCGTTGCGCACCTCCCGCGACTTCCGCCTGCTCTTCGTGGCCGGCACCGTCTTCTACCTCGGCGCGATGGTCAGCTACGTCGCGATCCCCTACCAGATCTACCGGATCACCGGCTCCAACTTCGCGGTCGGCGCCGTAGCGATCGTCGAGCTGGTGCCGCTGGTCGTCTTCGGACTGTACGGCGGCGCGCTGGCCGATCACGTGGACCGCAAACGGCTCCTCGTCTGGACCGGGGTGGCGCAAGCGGTCGCAACCTCCGTCCTGGCCGCCAACGCCTTCGCCGAGGAAGCCAACCTGGAGCTGATCTTCGTCGTCGCGGCGATCCTGGCCTCGACGTCGTCCATGCAGCGTCCCTCGCGGGAGGCGCTGATGCCACGCACGGTGCGCCACGACCAGCTCACCGCCGCCAACGCGCTGACCGGGCTCGGCATGCAGATCGGGGTGCTGCTCGGACCCGCGATCGGCGGCCTGCTGATCGCCTACGTCGGCATCGGGTGGTGCTTCGCCCTCGACGTGTGCGGTTTGGCCGTCGCCTCGGTGCTGTTCGCCCTGATGCGCCCCTACCCGCACCGCGCCGAGACGACGGCACCCAGCCTCGCCGGCATCGCCGACGGGATGCGCTACGCCCTCGGGCGGCGCGACCTTCTCGGCACCTACCTGGTCGACATCATCGCGATGCTGCTGGCCTTCCCGATCGTGCTGTTTCCCGCCCTGGTCGAGGAGGTCTTCCGCCGACCCGAGCTGCTCGGGCTGCTCTACTCGGCCGAGACCGTCGGGGCGCTGGTGGCCACGGCGCTCAGCGGATGGATCTCCCGGGTGCACCACCACGGCCGAGCGATCGTCATCGCAGCCGCGACCTACGGGGCGTGCATCGGTCTGGCCGGCCTGATGCCGAGCTTCGCGCTGGTGGTGGTGTTCTTTGCCCTGGCCGGCGCCGCCGACATGATCTCCGCGGTGTTCCGCGGCACCGTGTGGAGCCAGACCATCCCTGAGTCGATGCGCGGTCGGATGGCGGGCATCGAGATGCTCGGCTACTCGCTCGGGCCGCTCGGCGGCCAGGTGCGGGCCGGCGTCACTGCCGACCTGTGGTCCGTACGCGGCGCGATCACCTCCGGAGGGTTCGCCTGTGTCGGGGGCGTCGCGCTGACGGCACTGTGGTTGCGCGACTTCTGGGGCTACGACGCTCGCACCGATCCGTACGCCGTCGCCGAGCGCGAGGTCCGGATCGCCGCGGGCGAGGACCCGCTCGGCTGAGGAT
>JBAVCA010000209.1:0-9364 GCA_049586475.1 Nocardioides sp. | reverse complement strand
CAGCATCACCGGCGAGCGGCGGAGCAACCAGGCCAGGGCCAGCTGCGACGGCGTCGCGTCATGCTGCCGAGCCGCCTCGCCGAGGACGCCGTCGGTGGCCGAGAGCTCGCCGGTGGCCAGGGGGAACCACGGGATGAAGCCGATGTCCTGGGCCTCGCAGTGCTCGAGCAGCGGCTCGGCGTCACGGTGGGCGAGGTTGAACAGGTTCTGCACGGTCGCGATCGGTGCCATCGCGGAGGCCATCTCCAGCTGCTCCACCGAAACCTCGGAGAGACCGATGTGCCGGATCTTGCCCTCGTCGCGCAGGGCGAGCAGCTCGCCGACCTGGTCCTCGAGGGGCACCGAGGAGTCGATCCGGTGCAGCTGGAAGAGATCGATCCGCTCGAGGCCGAGGCGACGGAGGGACAGCTCGCACTGCTGGCGCAGGTAGGCGGGGTTGCCCACCGGTGTCCAGATCCCGGGGCCCTGCCGGGTCAGTCCGGCCTTCGTCGCCACGACCACGTCGTCGGCATAGGGGTGCAGGGCCTCCCGGATCAGCGCCTCGGCGACCTCGGGGCCGTAGGAGTCGGCGGTGTCGAAGAACGTGATCCCGAGCTCGACGCTGCGACGTAGCACCGCGATCGCCGCGTCGTGGTCCTCGGGCGGCCCCCAGACGCCGTCGCCGGTGAGCTGCATCGTGCCGTAACCGAGGCGCACGACGGGGAGGTCACCGCCGATCGTGAACGTGCCGGACGGTGCTGCGGTGGAATCGGTCATCACTGCTCGCTCTCGCTGAGGTCGTCGGCCCAGGCGGTGTGGAACGTGCCCGTCCGATCGGTGCGTTGGTAGGTGTGAGCTCCGAAGTTGTCTCGCAGGGCTTGGATCAAGGCTGCTGGCAGCCGCTCGCGCCGCAGCCCGTCGAAGTAGGCGAGCGAGGACGAGAACGCCGGTGTCGGGATCCCGCCGGTCGCCGCTGCCGCGACGACCCGCCGCCAGGCATCGACGCCGACCTTGACGGCATCGGCGAAGAAGGGGGTGGTCAGCAGCGTGGTGAGGTCGGGCTCCTCGGCGTAGGCCTCGGTGATCCGGCCCAGGAAACGGGCCCGGATGATGCACCCGTCACGCCAGATCTTCGCCACCTGCCCGAGGTCGACGTCCCAGCCGTACTCCTCCGCCCCCGCGGCGATCTGGTCGAAGCCTTGGGCGTAGGCGACCACCTTGGAGGCGTAGAGGGCGGCGCGGACGTCGTCGACGAAGGCCTCGGGATCGACATCGAGCCGGTCGCCTTCCGTGGTCGTGGAGAACATCTCGCGGGCCGCCGCGCGCTGCTCGGCGTGACCGGAGAGGCTGCGCGCGAACGTGGCTTCAGCGATGCCGGTGATCGGGACGCCCAGGTCCAGGGCGCTCTGCACGGTCCACCGGCCGGTCCCCTTCTGTGCGGCGGCGTCGGCGACCACGTCGACGAAGGGGACGCCGGTCTCGCTGTCGGTGTGGCGCAGCACGTCGGCGGTCATCTGGATCAGGAACGACTCCAGCTCGCCGTCGTTCCAGCCCGAGAACACCTCGGCGATCTCGGTCGGCTCGAGCCCAGCCCCGGAGCGCAGGAGGTCGTAGGACTCTGCGATCAGCTGCATGTCCGCGTACTCGATCCCGTTGTGCACCATCTTCACGAAGTGACCCGCTCCGCCCGCGCCGACGTGGGCACAGCAGGGCTCACCGTCGACGGTCGCGGCGATCGACTCCAGGATCGGTCCGAGGCGCTCGTAGGCCTCCTCGCTACCGCCGACCATGATCGAGGGGCCCTCGAGCGCGCCGACCTCGCCTCCGGACACACCGGCACCGACGAAGCGCAGCCCGTGCTCGGACAGGGCCTTCTCGCGGCGGATGGTGTCGGCGAAGTGCGCGTTGCCACAGTCGACGACGATGTCGCCCTCCTCGAGCAAGGGCACCAGCTCGTCGATGACGGCGTCGGTCGGGTCACCGGCCTTGACCATCACCAGGACGACGCGGGGTGTCGTGATCGCGGCGACGAAGTCCTCCAGCGACTCGGTGGCGACGAAGTTGCCCTCGTTCCCGAACGCCTCGACGAGGGCGGTGGTCTTCTCGGTGCTGCGGTTGTGCACCGCGATCGGGTGGCCTTGTCGGGCGATGTTGCGAGCCAGGTTGCGGCCCATGACGGCAAGACCGGTGAGTCCGACGGTGGCGTTGGCAGGCGTGGCAGAGGACATGAGGCCACCCAACCCCTGCTCGCCACGTCGGGATACCCCTGGCGGGGTGGCTGGCGCTCCCTCAGAAGACGTTGAAGGGCCGGAACTGCACCGAGATTCGCGGCCCGGCGTGTGCGACCTTGGGGATCGCATGCTCCCAGGTGCGCTGACAGGAGCCACCCATCACGACCAGGTCGCCGTGACCCATCTCGATGGCGATCGAGTCGCCGCCGGCACGAGGGCGGAGGTGCAGCTTGCGAGGGTCGCCGAGCGAGACGATCGCGACCATCGTGTCGTGGCTCGACCCCCGGCCGATGGTGTCGCCGTGCCAGGCGACCGAGTCGCGTCCGTCGCGGTAGTAGCAACATCCAGCGGTGCGGAACGGCTCGCCGAGCTCGTCGGCGTAATGAGAGCTGAGCGCGTCGCGGGCCTCGGTCAGCAACGCGTGCGGGAGCTCCTCGCCGATCATGTAGGTATGCACCAGCCGCGGCACGTCGACGACGCGGTCGTACATCTGCCGTCGCTCTGCGCGCCATGGCACCTCGTCGACCAGCGTGGTGAAGACATCGTCGGGAGCAGCGAGCCAGGAGCGGGCCACGTCGATCCAGGCTCCCTCGGAGAGCTCTCGCCGCTCCAGCTGGCCCAGGTCGCCGACACCGACGGCTGCGGGGGCGAACAGGGTGGTCTGGAAGTCCATGGGGGCAGCATAGTCGCTCAGTCGAACGCGTGTTCGACAGGCCGGCTGTTCGATGAGGTGCCGTCGCGGCCTACTGCAAGGACCGCCGGATCTGCTCCACGGTCTCGTCGGCCAGGGCCGGCAGCTTGCGGCCGACCACGAAAGGGGCGACCAGGCGGATCAGGAACGGGAACTCGAAGTCGGCGCGGTAGTGGATCGAGGTGCCGCCGTCGGGCAACGCGGTCAGGGTCATCGAGTCCATCGCGACGGTGCGCCCGTTGCGGCCGCGGAACTGCACCCGGTGCGGCGCGTCGTAGGTGATCGTCTCGTAGGTCAGGTCGACGCTGCGTCCCATGAACTCCGAGGTGTTGGCGTAGGTGGTGCCGAGGCCGCCGTCGCCGGAGGTGCGCGTCGTCGAACGGGTGCCCGGGTCCCACTCGTTGGTCGTGGTGAAGTCGCTGAGGTAGCCGAAGACGTCCTCGATCGGACGGGAGACGGAGAAGGTGCGCTCGACATACATGCCGCGAGCCTACGGACCCGGAAGACGGTCTGGCAGCGGCGTCCAAGAGGGGCTAGACAGGGGGCTCGCCCCACGTGTCGGTCGGAGTAGCATCTTCGCCATGATTCCCGGCCCACGCCCGTCGACCCGATCTGCCCTGCGACGAGGGCTGGCGGCGAGCATGGTGTCGCTGGTACTCGTGTCCCTCTCCGGCTGCGGAGGCTCGTCGGAGGACGCGATCGACCCTGCTGCCGCCGACGAGCGGGTGGCAGGCGCGAGCGTCGATCGCGAGGAGTTCCTCGATCTCTTCCAGGCCTCCATCGGCCAGGCGACCACCGCCCACGTCGCGATCACCACGTCGGCTGACTCCGGCGGTGCGGTGGGGGAGGGCGACATCGACCTCAGCACGACGCCGCCGCTGATGCAGCTGACGATGAGCCTTGATGGGCAGGGCGGTGATGTCGAGATGCGGCTGGTCGACGGGGTCGCCTACATGCTGCTCCCCCAGCTGGACGGCAAGTACGTGCGCTTCGACCTCGCTGACCCCGCCAACCCCCTGGGCTCGGCCTTCGGCGACCAGTTCGACATCGAGAAGCAGCTCGAGGTGTTCGGTGAGGCGATCCTGGAGGTCACCTACCTCGGCGAGGAAGACATCGACGGCGAGACCGTGGAGAGCTACTCGCTGACCGCCGACGGCCAGGTGATCGCCGACCAGGCCGGGGAAGCCGGACTCGGCGCCGGCGCGCCCTCCCTTCCCGATGAGATCACCTACGAGATCTCCTTCGACGCCGATGGGCTGTTTCGTGAGATGACCTTCGACCTGGGCGGGATTTCCAGCACCGTGACCTACTCCGACTGGGGTAAGGAGGTCTCGATCGAGGCTCCGAAGCCCAGCGAGGTCACCTCCCTGCCGGGTTCGGCTGGCACGAGCTGAGGCGGGTGTAGCGCCCTTCGCCAGCGACCCGCCACAGTGGACGCATGCGGACCCCCACCCACCGAGCAGAGCACGAAGCGGCAGCGAGGGTTGTCGGGCTCTCCAAGACCTACGGCTCCGGCGAGGCGGTGGTGGCGGCTCTCGACGACGTGACGCTCGACCTGTACGCCGGTGAGTTCACGGCGGTGATGGGTCCCAGTGGGTCGGGGAAGTCGACCTTGATGCATGTCTGTGCCGCCCTCGACCAACCCACGTCGGGCGACGTCATCATCGGCGGCAGATCGATCAGCACCCTCTCCGACAAGCAGCTCACCCGGCTGCGCCGCGACGAGATCGGCTTCGTCTTCCAGTCCTTCAACCTCGTGCCTACCCTGACCGCGGAGGAGAACATCGCCCTGCCGCTGGCGATCGCCGGCAAGAAGCCGGATCGGGAGTGGTTCGACGAGGTGATCGCCACCGTCGGTCTGGGCGGGCGCCTCGAGCACAAGCCCAGCGAGCTCTCCGGCGGGCAGCAGCAGCGGGTGGCGGTAGCCCGAGCGCTGGTCAGCAGACCGCGGATCGTCTTCGCCGACGAACCGACCGGCAACCTCGACTCCAGGTCCGGTGCCGAGGTGCTGCAGCTGCTGCGCGACGCGGTCGACGCCCACGGACAGACCGTGGTCATGGTCACCCACGACCCGGTGGCGGCGGCATACACCGATCGGGTCGTCTTCCTCGCCGACGGCCGCGTTGCCGACGAGGTGCGCGACCCCGACCGGGACAGCGTGCTGGAGACCATGGCCCGGATGGCCGCCCTGACGGACCCCGCCCCGTGATCCGCGCCGCACTCAAGAGCCTGCTCGCCCGCAAGGTGCGGCTGTTCATGAGCACCTTCGCGATCGTTCTCGGGGTGTCCTTCGTGGTCGGGACGCTGATCTTCTCCGACACCCTCAGCCGCAGCTTTGTCTCGCTCTTCGCCTACACCGTGGGTGACGTCGTGGTCCAGCCCGAGGGCGGCGCGACGCCTGGCGGCGGTGACTCCACCGTGACCGTGCCCGGCGAGCTGGTCGCCGCCCTCGCCGCGTTGCCGGACGTGGCGCGAGCCGACGGACAGATCGGCGTTCAGGGCGTGTACGTCGTCGACACCGCGGGCAAGCCGATCGGCGGCTTCGGCCCGCCGTCCTTCGGTGGGAACTGGTCCGACGCTCCCGCAGGCAACGGCCTGCGTGGGCTGACCATCGTGGCGGGTACGGCGCCGACAGGTTCGGACGAGATGGTGCTGGACGCCGTCACCGCGGAGAAGTCGGGGTGGCAGCTCGGCGACCGGGTGCCGATGATCACCGTCGACGAGACCGCCAACCTCGAGCCCACCCTGGTCGGCATCGCCGACTTCCCCGAAGGCGGCTCCCTCAACGGGGCGACTGTTGCTGCTTTCGAGACCTCTCGCGCCCAGGAGCTCTTCTTCGGTGGCGAGGACGTCTACAGCTCGATCTGGGTGACCGCGGGCAACGCCGTCACCCAGGAGGACCTGCGGGCTCAGGTCGAGGCCGTGCTCCCCGACGGCTTCGAGGCGGTCACCGGCGACCAGGAGGCCGGCGACCAGGCGGACGACCTGCTCGACGCGATCAGCTTCTTGACGACCCTGCTCCTGGTCTTTGCCGGGATCTCGCTGGTCGTGGGCTCCTTCCTCATCGTCAACACCTTCTCGATGCTGGTCGCGCAGCGCAGCCGCGAGCTCGCCCTGCTCCGCGCCCTGGGCGCCTCGCGGCGCCAGGTCACCTGGTCGGTGATGCTGGAGTCCTCCGTGCTCGGCGTGCTCGGCTCCACGGTCGGGGTCGGGCTCGGGTACGTGCTGGCGCTCGGGCTCCGCGCCATCTTCGGCACGCTCGGGCTCGACCTGTCCGGTCAGTCGTTGGTGCTGCGCCCGGCTACCTTCATCGCGGCCTACGCAGTGGGCATCGTCGTCACCATGGCGGCGGCCTACCTGCCCGCCCGGCGGACGGCCAAGATCTCTCCGGTCCAGGCGATGCGCGATGACATCGCACTGCCCGAGGAGTCGCTACGCCGTCGGTTCCATCGCGGACTCGCCCTCGCCGTGGTGGGCGCCATCGCACTGGCAGTCGGTCTCGGTGCCTTCGCGGACGTCGACGGCTCGCTGTACTACGTCGGGGCCGGGGTGCTGGCCATCCTGCTCGGTGTGACGGCGATGAGCCCGGTGCTCGCTCGGCCGCTCCTCGACGGCGCGCGGGTGCTCTTCGCGAAGCTCTTCGGGTCGATCGGCAACCTGGCCGGGCAGAACTCACTGCGCAACCCGCGCCGCACCGCAGCCACTGCGTCAGCGTTGATGATCGGGCTGACCCTCGCCTGCACGATGGCGATGGTCGGTGCCTCGGCCAAGGCGACGGTGGACAAGCAGATCCAGGACACCTTCGTCGGCGACTACGTGGTGAGCAGCATCTTCTCGGGCCCGTTCTCCGCGAGCATCGCCGAACGGCTCGAGCAGGTCGACGGCGTGGCGGACGTCGTGCAGCAACGCATCGGCTTTGCCCGGTACGACGGCGGGTTCGCCGCGATCGGCGCAACCGACCCCGACGACGTCGCTCGCCTCGACCTCACCCTGAACTCCGGGTCCGCGAGTGACCTCGAGCAGGTCGGGTCGGTCTTCCTCGGCTCCTCGTTCGCTCGCAGCAACGACCTGACGGTCGGCGACACCATCGAGCTGGAGGTCAACACCGGAACGGTGGAGTGGGCCGTGGCGGGCACCTTCGCCGCCAACACCGTGGTGCAGAGCGGGTTCCTCACCTCGATCGAGACCTTCGAGAAGGCCGGTTACCCCGCGCAGGACAACTTCCTGGTGCTCTACGACGAGCCCGGGGCCCAGGGCATGCAGGCCAAGCTCGACGAGGCACTCGCCGACCAGCCGATCGTCAAGGCCCAGGACCAGCAGGCCTACGCACAGGAGCAGAGCAAGCAGATCGACAACGTCGTCCTGATCATCTTCGCCCTGCTGGGTCTGGCGTTGCTGATCGCGGTCCTCGGGATCGTCAACACGTTGGCCCTGTCGGTGATCGAACGCACCCGCGAGGTGGGCCTGCTGCGTGCGATCGGTGTGAGCAGGCGGCAGCTGCGCCTGATGATCACCTTGGAGTCGGTGGTCATCGCGACCCTCGGCGCGGTGCTCGGGGTCGTGCTCGGGATCGGGTTCGGCTTCGCCCTGCTGACGGCCGTGCGCGACGAGGGCCTGGACGTGATCCGGGTGCCCTTCGGCCAGATCGCGGTGTTCCTCGTGCTCTCGGTGGTCGTCGGAGTTCTCGCCGCGATCCTGCCGGCGCGACGGGCGGCGCGTCTCGACGTGCTCACCGCCATCTCGACGGAGTAGCCGGGCCCCGTGCGCCGGGCGCGGCCGCCGGATCATCCGAAAGCCTGCCGCGATGAGCCGGGTTCTCTACTCTGGCGAGTGTGGAGGACGCGACGGTGACGATCGAGGGGCGGCTCAAGCACGTCGCCGTGCGGGAGTACGTCCGCGATCTCGTCGCCGGCCACGCCCCCGGCTCACCCGCACCCTCCGAGCGCGAGCTGGTGCACCGCTTCGGCGTGGCGCGGATGACCGTTCGTCAGGCGCTGGACACCTTGGTCAGCGAGGGACTGCTCGAGCGCATCCCCGGTCGCGGCACCTTCGTGGCCCGGCCGCGGCGGCTCGCCACCCAGATCAGCGGCTTCACCGAGGAGATGTCGCGCCGCGGCCTGCTGGCCGAGTCGCAGACCTTGCTGGCACGTCGTGAACAGGCCGGCCCCGGGGTGGCGCGGGCGCTCAACGTGACCGAGGGGGACGCGGTCATCCACTGGCGCCGCTTGCGCCGAGCCGACGCGGTGGTCGTGTGCATCGAGGACGCCTACCTCAACGAGGTGCTGCTGCCCGGCTTCCTGCAGGCCGGTATGCCCACCAGCCTGTACGACGCCCTGGACGCCCGCCGGCTCCGCCCGACGTGGGTCGAGGACTCGATCACCGCGGACACCGCCAGCCCCGATGAGTCCACCCAGCTGGAGGTCGCGCGGAACTCCGTGGTCCTGCGGCACTCGCGACGCGGCATGGTGGGCGACAAGGTGGTCGAGGTCTCCCGCAGCGTCTATCGCGCCGACCGTTTCACCATGTGGATCCAGCTCGGGGACGACACCGAGCCGTAGCCGCGGGCCCTAGGAGCCCTGGCCGAGGAAGCCCAGACCGGCCGCGATCGTCTCGGACTCCTCGCAGACCCACACCGGGTCGGGTCCGCCGAGGTCGGGCTGGATGTACAGCGAGTGCTCGGGAGCTCCGTCGCAGTCCAGGCACGTCGGCCAGCGCCCGACCAGCTCGAAGAGCGCGTCCTGCACGTCCTGCGCGACGAGCCCGGCGACATACACCTGGCCCTCGGGCCACTGCTGGGCCCACCACGCGCGAGCGACGCAGGCGTCCTCCAACGCTGACACGGCGACGGCCGTCGCCTGGTTGCGGGCCGACAGGTCGGCGAGCACCCGACCCCGAGCATCGATGAGCAGCCTCTCGTCCATCACCCCATTGTGCTCCCTGACCAAGGGGCACGTGACGCACGCAGGCATGAGTTCCCGGATCCACGCGGTCCAGCGCTCTACCGTGGGCCCATGGAGCACGCGGCGCAGGGGTTGTTGGAGGTGGTGGTGCTCCACGCCCGCGACGTGCCCGGCGCCGTCGAGGGTGGCGCGGACCGTCTGTCGTTGGCGGTCGACGGACGCTCGCCGGACGTCCCCTCGGCCTCCGCAGTCATCCGGGCCTCCGAGGTCCCGGTCCGGGTCGTGCTGCGCCTCGACGACTCGTACAGCACCAACGGCGGCGACCTGATGCGGCTGATCGGCCTGGGGCGCGAGTACCTCGAGCTGGGCGCCGAGGGACTCAGCTTCGGCTTCCTCGATGCCGACCTCGGCATCGACGTCCAGACGACGCGGGCCCTGGCTGACTCTCTGCCGGGCGTGCCGTGGACGTTCCACCGAGCGATCGACGCGACCCTCGAGCCGCTGCGGGCCTGGCGGCACCTGGTCGGGCTCCCCGGGCTCACCGCGGTTGCGTCGGGCGGCTC
>JBAVCA010000208.1:0-4359 GCA_049586475.1 Nocardioides sp. | reverse complement strand
GCGAGGTTGACGCCGTCGAAGATCTTCTCGGCGTCGTCACCGATCTCGACGCCGGCGAGACCGGGGAAGGCGCAGTCGTCGAGCTCCATGACGACGCCCTCGAGGGCCTTGAGAGCAGGGGTGATCTCGAGCAGGCGCAGCTCGATCGGACGGTCCCCGAGCAGCGCACCGCTCGCGAGACGGAAAAGCAGGCTGTAACCGATCTGGCCGGCGGCACCGGTGACGGCGACCTTCAACGGAGCAGAGCTCACGACGACTCCCTTTGGATGTCTACGAAAATGGGTCGGACAAGTGCGCTCGACGCTAGCAGCGCGGACGGGCCTGGAGGCACCTGGGTTGCGGGCGCCTCCGTTGTGCGGAGACGCGCCTAGGTGGCCGGGGGAGGCCGAGGTGTCTGCTGCTGGGCCGGGATCCACTGCTGGGCCTGCGGGTCCCACTGCCAACCGTCCTGGACGATGGGCGCCTGCGCCTCTGCCGCCGCGGGTGCCACGGCTTGCGTGGGCACGTCGGTCGCGTCCGACTCGACGGGCTGGTTCCACTGCTGCTGGAACGCGTCGGGCTGACCATAGCCGGGGACGGCCGCGGCGCGCTTGCGGCGAAGCCCGGAGCCGGCCACGGGCGCGGATACCGGCCCGAACAGAGCGGGGTAGACGACGCCTGCCAACGCGGCCCCGAGCAGCGGCGCAATGATGAAGACCCACAGCTGCAGCACGGCGTCGCCACCGGAGAACAGCGCCACGGCGAACGAGCGGGCGGGGTTGACCGAGGTCCCGGTCAGCGGGATGGCCACGAAGTGGATGGCGGCCAGCGTCAGCCCGATGACCAGCGGTGCCAGCGCGGGATGCGCGTTGCGCTCGTCGGTGACAGCCAGGATGACGAGGAGGAACAAGGCAGTGAGGACGATCTCGACGAGCAGGGCGCTCACGAGATCGACCCCACCCCGATCGCCGAAGAAGTTGGCGCCGAGGGCGTCGTCACCGAAGGAGTAACCGGTGCCGCCGGCGGCGTAGACGATCGCGAGGAACAGCCCGCCCAGGAACCCGCCGCCGACCTGGGCTGCGGAGTACAGCCCGGCGTCCCTCCAGGAGATCCGGCCACCGATGGCCGCACCGACCGAGACCGCGGGGTTGAAGTGTCCGCCGGAGATCCGGCCAAAGGCGTAGACCATCGCGATCACCGCGATGCCGAACGACAGGCCGATCGCGGCGACGTCGCCGCTCTGGTTGATCGCGGCGCCGACGCCGAAGACGACGAGCACGAACGTGCCGATCGCCTCGGCCGAGAGCTTCTGGTTCAAGGTGGGAGTGGTGTCGTTCATGAACGGCTGCCTGCCCTTCGGGAGGTTGGTCCACACGTGCCTCACCGTCCGGATTGGGCGGTGCGAGAACTGTAGTGCTCGATGCGCTGACGTGCGAGGCTGCCGAGTGACGGCCGGCCCGGCCGGTCAGGTATCTTGACGTCAAGACGAATCCACGGCTAGATCCACTCCAGGAGTGTCCGACCCATGGCTGAACCCGCTGCAACCGCGAAGATCATCTACACCCACACCGACGAGGCACCGCTGCTCGCGACGTACTCCTTCCTCCCGATCATCGCGGCCTACGCCGCCAAGGCCGGCGTCGATGTCGAGACCCGAGACATTTCGCTGGCCGGTCGGATCATCAGCCAGTTCCCCGAGCGGATGACCGACGACCAGCGGGTGGCCGACCATCTCGCCGAGCTGGGTGAGCTGGCCACCAAGCCCGAGGCCAACATCATCAAGCTGCCCAACGTCTCTGCCTCGATCCCGCAGCTCAAGGCCGCGATCACCGAGCTCCAGGGCCAAGGGTTCGACCTGCCTGACTACCCGGAGAACCCGCAGAGCGACGAGGACAAGGAGACCCGGGCCCGCTACGACAAGACCAAGGGCTCCGCGGTCAACCCCGTCCTGCGCGAGGGCAACTCCGACCGCCGGGCGCCGGCTGCGGTGAAGGGCTACGCCAAGCAGTACCCGCACCGGATGGGTGCCTGGAGCACGGACTCCAAGACCAACGTCGCCACGATGGGCGCCGACGACTTTCGCAGCAACGAGCTGTCGGTCGTGCTGCCCTCCGACGACACGCTCTCCATCGTCCACGTCGGTTCCGACGGCGAGACGGTCCTCAAGGACTCGATCAAGGTGCTGGCCGGCGAGGTCGTCGACGGCACGTTCATGAACGTCGCCGCGCTGCGCCGCTTCCTCACCGAGCAGATCGCCCGGGCCAAGGCCGAGGACATCCTGTTCTCGGTGCACCTCAAGGCCACGATGATGAAGGTCTCCGACCCGATCATCTTCGGCCACGCCGTGCAGGCCTTCTTCCCCACGCTCTTCGAGCAGTACGGCGAGCAGCTCAGCGCCGCGGGCATCAGCCCCAACGACGGTCTCGGCGCGCTGATGGCGAGCGTGGCCGACCTCCCCGACGGCGAAGCCATCGCGGCCGCCGTCAAGCAGGGGCTGGCCGATGGCCCTCGGATGGCGATGGTCGACGACCGCAAGGGCATCACCAACCTGCACGTGCCCTCCGACGTCATCATCGACGCCTCGATGCCGGCGATGATCCGCACCTCGGGTCACATGTGGGGCCCCGACGGCAACGAGGCCGACTGCCTCGCGGTCATCCCGGACTCCTCCTACGCCGGCGTCTACCAGACCGTCATCGACGACTGCCGCACCCACGGCGCCTTCGACCCCGCGACCATGGGCTCGGTGCCCAATGTCGGGCTGATGGCCAAGGCTGCCGAGGAGTACGGCTCGCACGACAAGACCTTCGAGATGCCGGCCGCCGGTACCGTCGAGGTCCGCAACGCTGCGGGCGACGTCCTGATGTCGCACACGGTGGAGCCCGGAGACATCTGGCGCGCCTGCCAGACCAAGGACGACCCGATCCGCGACTGGGTCAAGCTGGCCGTCACCCGCGCTCGCGCCTCGCAGACGCCGGCGATCTTCTGGCTCGACGAGACCCGCGCGCACGACGCCAACCTGATCACGCTGGTCAACACCTACCTCGGCGACCACGACACCGATGGGCTCACCATCGAGATCATGGCGCCGGCCGAGGCCTGCGCCTACTCCCTGGAGCGGATCCGCAAGGGCGAGGACACCATCTCGGTGACCGGCAACGTGCTGCGCGACTACAACACCGACCTCTTCCCGATCCTGGAGGTCGGCACGTCGGCGAAGATGCTCTCGATCGTGCCGCTGATGAACGGCGGCGGCCTCTTCGAGACGGGCGCCGGTGGGTCCGCCCCCAAGCACGTGCAGCAGCTCGTGAACGAGAACTACCTGCGCTGGGACAGCCTGGGTGAGTTCTTCGCCCTCGCCGCCTCCTTCGAGCACCTCGCCGGCTACGCCGACAACAAGGGCGCGCAGGTCCTGGCCGACACCCTCGACGCGGCAACCGCGACCTTCCTGCTCCAGGACAAGTCGCCGACGCGCAAGATCGGCGGCATCGACAACCGTGGTTCGCACTTCTACCTGGCGATGTACTGGGCCCAAGAGATCGCCGAGCAGACCGAGGACGCCGACCTCGCTGCGGTCTTCAAGCCGTTCGCGGAGAGGCTGACGGCGGCCGAGGAGACCATTGTCGGTGAGCTCAACGCCGTACAGGGCTCCCCGGCCGACATCGGCGGGTACTACCGTCCTGACGGCGCTCTGGCCGAGGCCGTCATGCGACCCTCCACCACGCTCAACGAGGCACTCGCAGCGCTGTAAAAGCAGAGGCGCACCATCGGTGTGCCCGCGTAGCGTCGTACCCAATGATCACCACCGACCACCGCGACGTCGCGACCGACCCGTCCTCGTCCCCCGAGGACGGGTCGGTCCTGCGTTCGACCCCGACCGATCCGGAGCGCCAGATCACCTGGCGCCGGCTCCGCGGCCCGTCCACCGGCGTGGCCCTGACCGCCTCCGCGGTCGGTGCGCTCGGCACCGTGCTCGGCACCGTCGTCGCGGGTCGCCTGGCCGAGACCCCCACCGAGGCGCTGGTCTGGCTGCTCGCGCTGTGCGTGGTCGGAGCCGCGGTCCTCGACACCGCCGGCCGCACGATCTGGGCCGCGATCTGCGACCGGGCGGAGGGCACGCTGCGCGCTGACCTGCTCAGCGCCGCGCTGCACCAGCCCCTTGCCCAGCTCTCCGAGCAGGCTGTCGGCGAGGTGCTCGACCGCGTCGACGACGACACCTGGGAGGTCGGCAGCCTGGTGCGCCGTCAGGTGTGGGAGGTGCTGCGCACCGTCTTTGCCACGTTGCCGATGTGGATCGTCGCCGGCCTGACCTGGTGGCCGGCGTGGATCCTCTTCCCGGCGTTCGGCGTGGCTGCGGTGGCAGTCGTGCGTCCGCTGCTC
>JBAVCA010000207.1:0-12713 GCA_049586475.1 Nocardioides sp. | reverse complement strand
GACCCGGGTGCCGCGCGGCGCCCTCACCTGCGTGCTGCTCCACGACGACGAGATCGACCGAGCGGTGCCGGCCGAGCCGCACGACCGCGCCGTAGGGGCAGTGGTCACCCCGTCAGGGATGAACCTGTTCGTCGGAGACTGACGGACTCAGCTGCCAGCGGGAGGCACCAGCACCAGCGCATCTTCGGCGGCGGCGCGCACGGCGTCCTCGGTGTAGACCCAGGGCAGCGTGCGTCCGTCGAGCCAGCGCTCGGTCTGGTCGGTGTAGTGGGGCGCGAAGGCGTGCCCGGAGACGCCGGTGAGGTTGATCCAGCGGGACCGGTCGAACCCGGCGGGATCCTCGGGGTCGCCGAGTGAGATGACCATCCGCATCGAGGGCGCGACGCTGACCTCGTAGCCGAGCGCCGCGTCCCACGAGGTCGCGTTGACCGACGTGCCGCTGCCGGCGGCGGCGCCACCACTGCGGTTGAACAGCCACCCCCAGGCCCTCCCGTCCATCATCTCCGAGCGGAGGTCGAGCTCGTGGAGGTCGCCCCAGGTCCACTCCTCGGCCCGGATGGCGACTCGTTGGGTGAGCTCGTCGCGCGCGGCGCGCATCGCGCGCGCCACGACCTGGTCCCGGTCCTCGCGCTCGGCGGTCTCGACGTCGTCCCAGTAGATGTTGCCCGGATCGTCGAGCAGCTCGGTCAGCACTGCGACCCACCGCTGCCCGCCATCGGGCCAGAGCTCTGCCGGCAGCTCGTCGTGGAAGGTCAGCTCGAGCAGGTTGCGCCACACGACGTTGAAGTACGCCGCGGCCGCGCTGCCGGCGGGCTGCTCGAAGTCCCAGGTGGTCAGCAGCCGCTGCCCGTCGGAGTAGTAGCCGTCGGGCAGCTCGGCTCGCACGAGGTACGGCGTGAGCACCGGGCCGAGGGGATGGCTGTCGTCGAGCTGCATCGCGGCAAGCTCCGCCAGCGAGACCGTGACGTCGGAGTCCTCGGCGCTCGCGTCGATCGCGGCGTCGATGAGCCTCCCGATGCGTTGCGCGCGGTAGCCGTGGTCCCAGTCGTCGGTGAGCAGGTAGGGGTAGTCCTCGCCGGTCACCGCCTGGTTCGCCGCGACGATCACCCCGCTGTCGGGGTCGAGCACGTTGGGAAGACCGTCGAAGCCGACGTTCTCCCCGGTCCAGTCGTTCTCGGTCCGCCAGCCGGGCGAGGGAAGGCGGCCGTCATTGCCCGACTTGCGGATCGGGACGAGTCCGGCGGCCTGGTAGCCGATGTGCCCCTCCCGGTCGGCATAGGTGACGCTCTGGACGGGGACGGTGAACGAGGAGAGCGCCTGGCGGAAGTCCGTCCAGTCGCCGGCGCGGTCGAGCTCGAGGATGGCATCGGCCGTCGGCGACGGCTCCAGTCCGGTCCAGGAGAGGGAGACCGCGTACTGCTCCTGCGGCGCACGCGTCCCATCGTCAGGTCGCCGGAGGGGGGCGGTGCCGGCCACACCGGCGAGCACGGCGTCGGCATCGGAGACGATCGGTCCGTGGTCGGTCGAGCGGACCGTGATCGTCACGTCGTCGCCGTCCTCGACCTCGATCGTCTCGCTGCGCTCCCGCAGCGGGAGCTCCTCGCCGCCATGACGCCAGGTGCTGCCGGTAACGCGCTCGACGTACAGGTCGGCGACGTCGGCGCCGAGGTTGGTCAGCGACCACGCGATCTCGGAGTTGTGCCCGACAACCACGCCCGGCAGGCCCGCGAACGAGAAGCCCGAGACGTCGTAGGGACACGCAGCGCTCAGGTCGCGGCAGTGCAGACCCACTTGGAGCAAGGAGCTCGGGGCAGAGACTGCGAGGTGAGGGTCGCCCGCCAGCAGGGGTGCGCCGGTGTCGGTGTGCTCACCGGAGATCACCCAGGAGTTCGAGCCGAGACCGTCGCCGTGCCCGAGCCACTCGGGCATCTTCCCGGTGCCCTCGCCGAGAGCACGGAGACCCGCGAGGCCGCGCAGGGCGTGGTCGGCGTACGCGGGCCCGGGCGGCGGCCGGACAGGGTTGCGGGTCTTGCTGGAGAGGGCGTCCTGCTCGAAGACCCCGTCCACCACCGCACCCTGGCCGACGATCGGGTCGCTCTCGGCGTAGGGGTAGGCGGGGTAGAGCTCCGTGGCCCGCTGGCGACCGACGGCGGCGATCGAGAGCGCCCGGTCGATCTCGTCCTGCATGTTGCCGCGCAGGTCCCAGGCGACTGCCTTGAGCCAGGCCAGGGAGTCCACCGAGGTCCACGGCTCCGGGCTGTAGTCGAGCCCACCGGCACCGAGCACGGCGTACTCCAGCGAGATCCCCCTCGGGGAGCGATCGGCCAGGTAGGCGTTGACACCTTTGGCGTAGGCGTCGAGCGCGACGCGCGTCTCGGGTGCCAGCAGTGGCAGCTCGGCCTCCGCGACCCGGCGCCAGCCCAGGGTGCGCACGTAGACGTCGGAGGCGAGCGCGTCCTGGCCGAAGAGCTCCGCGAGCCGGCCGGCGGTGGCATGGCGTCGCACGTCCATCTCGAAGAAGCGGTCCTGGGCAGCGACGAAGCCCTGGGCAAACATCAGGTCCTCGGTGCTGTCGGCGTAGATCTGGGCTATCCCGGCGCTGTCGCGGAGCACGTCCACCGGCCCCTGCAGCCCGGTGACCTCGAGGGTTCCCGACGTCTGGGGGAACGACCCCCGCACCAGCACCACGGCTCCCAGGCTCAGCGCCACCAGGGCAAGCACCAGCAGCATCGAGACGTACGAGGTGACGCGCAGCGCTCGGGGCAGCCCAAGGAAACGTCCCCACGGGCGCGTCGTGGTGGCCCCGCGGCCGTCCGGGCGGCTCGGAGTGCCGGAGGGGACGGGGTCGTCGGTCATGGTGCTGATCATTGTGCCGTGACGTAGCATTGGCAGTCGCCTGGGCAGAGTGCTAATCCGTTCTTCTCCGGTTGACGTCTCTCGCGATGAAGGAGCCCCCGTGCCGACCTACCAGTACGCCTGCACCGAGTGCGAGCATGCCTTCGACCAGGTGCAGTCCTTCTCGGACGCATCGCTGACGGTCTGCTCCGAGTGCGAGGGCAAGCTCCGCAAGGTCTTCAACGCTGTCGGCGTGGTCTTCAAGGGTTCCGGCTTCTACCGCAACGACAGCCGCTCGGCCTCGAGCACCTCGGACGCACCCGCTGCCAAGGACTCGGGCTCCGGCTCGAAGGAGTCCGGCTCGGACACGAGCGCGGGCTCGAAGGACTCGGGCTCCAAGGGCTCAGGCGCGAAGGAAACCGTCGGCACGTCGTCGGCCTCCAAGGCCTCGGTGGGCAGCGGGTCATCTGGCTCCTCGGCGGCCGGCGCCTCCTCCTGACCGTCTGACCGGGTGGTCCACCCGCGCTAGGCGGCGACAAGCCTGTGGAGAGAGCGTGTCGGTGGAGGACCGGCGCGCCTAGGTTCGCGGGGTGACCTTCACCGACCCCGACGAGCCGCGAACCGACCTCCGAACGCGCTTGGATCGCGCGTGGATGCGGCTGCAGCGTGCGACCCTCCGTCGTCGGCGGCCACTCGCGGCCGTGCTCACGGCTGCTGCCGTGTGGGCGGCGTTGGCCGCGACGTCGTCCCCCGCCCCGGCCACCGTCCCGGTGCTCGTCGCAGCACGTGACCTCGCGGCAGGCACCGCGCTGAGCGCTGATGACCTCGTCAGCGTCGCGTTCCGGCCTGGATCGGCGCCCTCCGTCGTCCTGCGGGACCCCGATGAGCTGGCCGGGCGTCTCCTGGCCGCCCCGGTCATCGAGGGTGAGCCGATCACGCCGGTCCGCCTGGTCGGAGATGACCTGGCCGCCGCGCAACCGGGGCAGCGGGTTGTACCGCTGCGCCTCGCCGATCCCGCGATGGTGGCGTTGCTCGAGGTCGGCGACCTGATCGACCTGGTCGCCACGGACCAGGACGGTCAGGTGTCCACGGTCGCGGAGGGCGCCCGGGTGCTGGCGCTGCCGGCAACCGAGGCCAGCGCCTCGACGACCGCCTCGGGCCTGCCCGGGAGGCTCGTCGTGCTGGGCCTGCGGCCGGATGCGGTCTCCGGGGTCGTCTCCGCCGTGCTGCGCGACTTCGTCAGCTTTACGTGGTCGGAACGCTAGGTTGCTCTCGACGGTCGCCCCAGCCGGGTCGTCCTACGGAGTGCGCAAGGAGTCCATCGTGGATGGTTTCAAGAATTTCCTCTTCCGAGGCAACCTGGTCGACCTCGCGGTCGCCGTCATCATCGGCACCGCCTTCGCCGCTGTCGTCGCAGCCTTCACCGCCTGGCTGACGGACCTGCTGCCCGATGCTGTCAACGGAGTCTTCAGCCCGGACACCTACGGCGGAAAGTTCATGAACGCGGTGATCGCGTTCGTGATCATGGCCGCGGTCGTCTACTTCCTCGTCGTGACGCCGTACATCAAGGCCAAGGAGAAGTTCTTCCCCAGCCCGCCGCCCGGCACTCCTGAGGACGTCGCCCTGCTCAAGGAGATCCGCGACCTGCTCGCAGCACAGCGTCCAGCCTGATCCGCCGGTCCCGCCTCACCCGCCGTGATGCGGTGGGACCTGTGCCCTGAGCCAGGCGTCGGACGGCGAGTCGTTCGCGGTCCCCTCGCTAGCGCTGTCGCGCTCGTCACTGGTGGTGTCGGGGAGCACGTCGCCGAAGATCGCGGCCAAGCGGCGACGCCGCTGCCAGTCAGACTCATCGGTCTGCGACGCCTGGTCCTCAGGCACAGAGCCCGGCCGCCTCGCGGTTGGTCGCCGCCGCCTGGGCCCGGGCGGTGCTCGGCTCGGAGTCGGAGCCGTTGACCTTGTCGCTGGCCTTGATCACGCCGTCGCGCAACGTCTTGGTGAGGGTCTCGTCGTTCCGGACTCGCTCCCAGAGGTCGTCGGCCTCGGGCAACCACTCGACGCGATTGGGGTCCTGTGGCGAGTACTGCCACGGCACGGTGACGAACTTGATGTTGTCGAGCCCGATGCCCTTGAACCCGGCGCCTACCTGAGCGATGTCGGTGATCGAGGTGAAGTCCGTGGTCAGTGAGCGCGTCGCGGCATTGAGGAAGCCCAGCACCCGGTCGAGGCGGGTCAGGGTGCCGGCCGAGACGACCTTGCTTGCCATGGCGGCGATGAAGGCCTGCTGTCGCGTGATCCGGCTGAGGTCCGAGCCGTCGCCCAGGGTGTATCGCGCGCGGACGTAGTTGAGTGCCTGGCGCCCCGCTACTTCCTGGGTCCCGGCCGGGATGTTGATCCCGTGAGCGGGGTCGTCGATGGGCTCGGGCAGGCAGACCTCGACGCCGCCGATGGCATCGACCATGTCCTCGAACCCGTTGAAGTCGAGGACCACGTAGTTGTCGATCCGGACGTCGGTCAGCTGTTCGAACTGTTGGATCGTGCAGGCCGGCCCACCGACGGAGAATGCCTCGTTCCACATCACGTCGGTCGCGCCCGGGATGGTCTCGCCGTCCTCGTCCGTGCAGTCAGGACGGTCGACAAGGCTGTCGCGCGGGATGCTCACGCCGTAGGCGAAGCTGCGATCGGCCGAGAGGTGAAACATGATCGTGGTGTCCGAGCGCTGACCGTCACCGGTGAGGCCGTCGATGTTGTTGCCCTCGCCCTCACGGGAGTCCGAGCCCATCACCAACAGGTTGATCGGCTCCTGGGGGCCGGTGTCGAGGATCTGCTTGTCCGGCCGATCGGTGAGCTGGCGCTGGACGTCGATCACGTCGAGGTTGTCGTTGAGGTGGCGGTAGAAGTAGGCACCGCCAAGACCGAGGACCAGGCTGAGGGAGGCGCCGCCCGCCACGAGAAGGGTCGCGACTCTCCGACGAGGCTTCTTGCGGCCGCGGCGCTTGGGCCCGCCGGGCCCGGGGGGCGCCGGCTGCATCAGGTCCTGAGTCATGCTCACCTTGGTGACGAGGTCGGGGGGAGGTCAGCTCCCTATTGTGCGGAATCTCCCTGAGAGATTCCAAACTCGCCATCGGTGATGGTGTGTGCTGCCTGACAAGCGACGGCCCGGGGTCGACTCAGCGGCAGAGAGCGACATGGCAAGATGATCGCCGGCGCTCATCGCGTCCCGCCCCAGTAGCTCAGTGGATAGAGCAGCCGCCTCCTAAGCGAAAGGTCGCAAGTTCGACTCTTGCCTGGGGCACAACAGCGATCAGACGAAGAAGAGGGCTACCAGGAAAGCGGTAGCCGGGCCTGCGAACAGGAAGAGCGTGCTCATCGTGATCTCCGTCGAGGCGACGGGGGACTGGGTCTGCGTGGTGGACATGACCCGTTCTTGCCCCATCGCGACGGGGCCCAAACACACTAGGTGAAGTTTCACCCTTTCGGATGGCGAGCAGCTCAGGTCTGCGCCAGGTCAGCCGACGACGTCGAACTTCATCCCGGCCGCGCGCAGCCGGGCCAGCAGGTTGGCGCCCATCGCCTGCGCGGTGGTGACCGACCCGGCCGTCTTCGGGTTGTCGTCGAAAGCCAGGCACAGTGCGGACTCAGCCAGCATCTTGGCCGTCTCCCCGTAGCCGGGGTCGCCTCCCGAGACGCGGGTGTGCAGGGTGCGGCCGTCGGCCTCGGCGATGAAGTCGACGCTGAACGAGGAGCGCGCGCGTTTGCCAGCGTCGGGGCCCTCCCCCTGCTTCACCTTGCTCAGCAGGAAGTCACGGACCGGCTTGATCTGCGCTGCCACGCCCAGCAAGGAGACGCCGACGCCACCACCGACGGCGTAGCGCAGGGTCTTGGTGCCCGCGAAGTGGGAGTAGCGGAAGTCCGGGCCGTAGGACGCCAGCGCAGCACCGCTGCGCGCGACCACCTGCGGGTCGAGCGTGGGCAGCGGGAGCAGCCAGTAGCCCAGGAGCTTGTCGCGCCCGGGCTTGCCGCCGACCGCCCGTGAGGAGCGGCCCTCGGGACGCGGCTCGGCCTGGCGCCGCTTCTTCGCGGTCGCCGCCATCTGCTTGGCGCGCGACATCGCGCCCATCGCGGAGTGGAAGGTGCCGCCGGAGAAGGTGCCGTCGCCGCGCACGACGCCGCGCATGGTCACCGGCCCGGCCGCCTTGAGCTGCAGAACGGTGAAGTAGGCGCCGAGGTCGTGCGGGATCGAGTCGAAGCCGCAGGCGTGCACGATCCGAGCGCCGCTGGCCACGGCAGTCGCGTGGTGGTCGAGCCAAGTCCGGTCGACGAACTCCGGCTCGCCGGTCAGGTCGACGTAGTCGGTGCCGGCTGCCGCGCAGGCGGCGACCAGCGGGCCCCCGAGCGCGAGGTAGGGGCCGACCGTGGTGGCGACCACCTTCGCGCGCGCGACCGTCGTGGCCAGGGCGGCCTCGTCGGCGGCGTCCACGACGACCAGCTCCAGATCGATGCTGCCGGGCCTGATCGCCTCGAGCTGCGCTCGCACCTTCTCCAGCTTGGCCAGGTTGCGTCCGGCCAGCGCCCAGCGCAGGCCGGCCGGGCCGTGCTCGGCGAGGTACTCCGCCGTCAGGCCTCCGGTGAAGCCGGTGGCGCCGAAGAGGATCAGGTCCAGGTCGCGGGTGCCGCGGGTGGTGTCAGCCATGGCTCCATCGTCGCAGCACGGCGATCTGGTCCGCGACATAGGCTGAAGGGCATGTGCCGCAACATCCGCCCGCTCAACAACTTCGAGCCGCCGGCCACCGACGCCGAGGTCCAGGCCGCCGCGCTGCAGTACGTCCGCAAGGTGGCGGGCACGACCAAGCCTTCGGCCGCCAACCAGGCCGCCTTCGACCGCGCGGTCGCTGAGATCGCCCACGTCACCGCCCACCTCCTCGAGGACCTGGTGACCACCGCGCCGCCCAAGGACCGTGAGACCGAGGCAGAGAAGGCGCGGGCCCGGTCGCGGGCCCGGTTCGGCGCGTGAGCGTTGCGGCGCGCCCCGCGACCGGCGCCGCCCTGGACGGCGCGCTCGACCTTCTGGCAGCTCGCCCGCTCGTGGTGCTCGGCGGTGCAGGGATGTCGACCGACTCCGGCATCCCGGACTACCGCGGCCCGGGCTCCCCCTCGCGCACTCCGATGACCTACCAGGAGTTCGTCGCGACGTCGGAAGCGCGACAGCGCTACTGGGCCCGCTCGCACCTCGGCTGGGGGCGGATGCGGCACGCCGAGCCCAACCCAGGGCATCGCGCGCTGGCCGCTCTCGACCCCGACCTCCTGATCACCCAGAACGTCGACGGGCTCCACGAGGCCGCCGGCTCACGGCGGCTGGTTGCGCTGCACGGACGGATCGCCGACGTGGTCTGCCTGAGCTGTCGCGAGATCACCTCACGCGCGCGGCTCCACGACCGTCTCGAGGCGGCCAACCCTGGGTACGCCGAGACGCACAGCGCCGCTGAGGCCCGCCCCGACGGCGACGTCGACCTCGATGACACCGTGGACTTCGTCGTCCCGGCCTGCGGCACGTGCGGCGGGGCGCTCAAGCCCGATGTCGTGTTCTTCGGGGAGAACGTGCCCAAGGATCGGGTCGAACGGTGCTACGCCGCCGTCGACGCCCTTGCCGAGGCTCACGGGGCGCTGCTGGTGGTCGGCTCGAGCCTGACCGTGATGAGCGGCTTCCGGTTCGCGCGACGGGCCGCCAAGGCCGCGACACCCGTCGTGATCGTGAACCGAGGGGCGACCCGGGGCGACGACCTGGCGACCCACAAGCTCGAGGTGGGGGTCGCCGATTTTCTCGGGGCCCTGGTGGGGGCGAGGTCCGTCGGGCTACAGGCGCTTGACGAAGATGTGATCGGCAGCCTCGGGCTCGATCTCGGCGCTCTCGCCTCCGGAGCCGATCAGCACGCCGGCCTCGGTCGCGATGATGGTGACGGTCTTGTCCGGGAGCGCGCCGACGCGGCGCATCGCGCTCATCAGTGACTCGTCCTTCTGCATCTCCTCGGAGATCCGTCGCACGAGCACTCGTCCCTCCTGGCTTCCGGCCACCGTCGACAGCGGCTCCACGTCCTCCATGAACGCCACCGGGGCAGCGCTCTCGCCCAGCTCGTCGAGACCGGGGATCGGGTTGCCGTAGGGCGACTCGGTCGGGTGGTCGAGCAGCTCGATGAGGCGCCGCTCGACAGTCTCCGACATCACGTGCTCCCAGCGGCACGCCTCCTCGTGGACGAGCTCCCAGTCGAGGCCGATCACGTCGGTCAGCAGCCGCTCGGCGAGGCGGTGCTTACGCATCACCCGGGTCGCCAGGAGCTGACCGTCCTCGGTCAGCTCGAGGTGCCGATCGCCCTCGACGGTCAGCAGTCCGTCGCGCTCCATCCGTGCCACGGTCTGCGAGACGGTCGGGCCCGACTGGTGCAGCCGCTCGGCGATCCTGGCCCGCAGCGGCACGATGCCCTCCTCGACGAGCTCGTAGATCGTCCGGAGGTACATCTCGGTGGTGTCGATGAGGTCGCTCACGATCCCTATTGTTGCTCACTCGCTCGTGGGGGTGGACCACCCCCGGCACTGCCCTGGCACAGTCAGGAGACGTGACGTCCGTGATGTGGTTCCGTCGTGACCTGCGCGCTGGGGACAACCCCGCCCTCCGGCGCGCTCTCGACGACGGCCCGACCCTTCCGCTGTTCGTCCTGGACCCTGCACTGTGGGGTCCGGCCGGACTCCCCCGGCGGGCCTACCTGGTCGCGAGCCTGCGCGCCCTGCGTGCTGACGTGCCGATCAGCGTCGTGCACGGCGACCCGGTCCGGCGCGTCGTGGAAGCCGCCCAGGAGGTCGGCGCGAGCAGCGTCCACGTCGCCGCTGACCACGGCCCGTACGGCGCGCGCCGCGACGAAGCCGTCGAGCAGGCGCTGGGCGAGGTCGGCATCGCCCTGGAGCGCACCGGTTCGCCGTACGCCGTCGCGCCGGGTCGGGTGACCAGCGGCAGCGGCGAGCCCTACCGGGTCTACACACCCTTCTCCAAGGCGTGGGCCGACCATGGCTGGCGTGACCCGGTCGACCCACCCGCCGACCCCGCCTGGCGACACCTGAAGGACGCCGTCGACCTGCCCGCGCCGGCGCTCCCCGACGGCCTGGAGATGCCGGCCGCCGGCGAGTCCGCCGCACTCGAGCGCTGGCACGACTTCCTCGACCACATCGAGGCCTACGACGACGACCGGGACCGGATGGGGGTCGACGGGACCTCGCGAATGTCACCCCACCTCAAGTGGGGCGAGATCCATCCGCGCACCATGCTCGCCGACCTCGCTCCGCTGCGCTCGGAGGGATCACGCGTCTACCGCAAGGAGCTGGCGTGGCGCGAGTTCTACGCCGACGTGCTGCACGCCCGCCCGGAGACCGCGCGGGAGTACCTGCGTCCGGAGTACGCCCGGATGCCGTACGTCGATCCCGGCTCCGCAGACAGTCACTACGACGCTTGGCGCCAGGGCCGCACCGGCTTCCCGATCGTCGATGCCGGGATGCGCCAGCTGCGAGCGACCGGCTGGATGCACAACCGACTACGGATGATCGTGGCGAGCTTCCTGGTCAAGGACCTGCACCTGGAGTGGCAGCACGGCGCGCGGCACTTCATGCAGTGGTTGGTCGACGGCGACCTCGCTTCCAACCAGCACGGCTGGCAGTGGGTCGCCGGGAGCGGCACGGACGCCTCGCCGTTCTTCCGGGTGTTCAACCCGACCACCCAGGGCAAGAAGTTCGACCCACCCGGCGCCTACATCCGGCGCTGGGTGAGCGAGCTCGCTGATGCTGACCGAGTCCCCGACCCCCACGAGCCCGACCCCGACGTCCGCGACCTGGTCGACTACCCCGCCCCGGTGGTGGACCACCAGGTCGAGCGCCAGGACGCGCTCGATCGGTGGCAGTCCATCCGCGACTGAGGCGGCGCGGGCTGGACCCGCCGCCGGCGCCGTGACAGCGTTGGGCGGGTGCGCGACGCGACCTCACCACCGACCACGCTGACGATCCCCCACCGCTTCTGCGGCCCGCCCTCCTCGGGCAACGGCGGGTGGTCCGCGGGCGCACTCGCCACCTACCTGCCCTCCGGTCCGGTGCGCGTGATGCTGCGCAAGCCTCCACCCCTCGACGTCGCCCTCGACGTCGCCCTCGACATCGACGGCCGCGCGAGTGCCACCTGGGACGACGTCCTGGTAGCCGTCGCACAGCCAGCAGGCGCGGAGGTGGGCGAGGTCGAGCCGATCGCGGCGGAGCAGGCCCGCGCCGCCGAGTCGTCCTTCGCCGGCCTCACCTCGCACCCCTTCGACACCTGCTTCTCCTGCGGCACCGCTCGCGAGCCGGGCGACGGGCTGCGGATCTTTCCCGGCCGAGTGGACGACGACACCGAAGGTCGGGTGCGGGTGGCCGCTACCTGGACCCCGGACGAGAGCCTCAGCGAGAGCTCCAGCGCGGCCGAGGCCACCCTGCCCGTCGCCTGGGCGGCCCTGGACTGCGTGGGCGGGTGGGCAGGCGACCTGAGCGAGCGCTCGATGGTCCTCGGCTCGATGACCGCCCAGGTCCACGAGCTTCCTCGGATCGGCGAGTCGTACGTGCTCGTCGGCGGCGCCCGCGGCAGCGAGGGTCGGCGTACCTCCACCGCCTCGACGCTCTACGACGCCGCCGGTCGCGCGGTGGCCGCTGCGGAGCACGTGTGGTTCGCCGTCGACCCCGCGGACTTCGCATGACACCAGCGGCGAGCCCCGCCCCCTGGTGGCGCGATGCGGTCGTCTACCAGGTCTACGTCCGCAGCTTCGCCGACTCCGGGACCCGGGGGGAAGACGGGGTCGGCGACCTGCCCGGCATCACCTCGCGCCTGCCCTACCTGCGCGATCTGGGCGTGGACGCGGTGTGGATCACGCCGTTCTACACCTCTCCGCAGCACGATCACGGCTACGACGTTGCCGACTACCGCGACATCGACCGTCTCTTCGGCACCCTGGCCGATGCCGACACCCTGATCGGCACGGCCCATGACCTGGGGCTGAAGATCATCGTCGACCTGGTCCCCAATCACACCTCCGAGGAGCACGAGTGGTTCCGGGCGGCCCTCGCCGCGCCACCCGGCAGCCCCGAGCGGGCCCGCTACCTGTTCCGCGACGGGAGAGGGGTCGACGGCTCCGAGCCGCCCAACAACTGGCAGTCCGTCTTCGGTGGCCCCGCCTGGACCCGTCTGCCCGACGGCCAGTGGTACCTCCACCTCTTCGACTCCACCCAGCCCGACCTCGACTGGCGCAATCCCGAGGTCGGCGACATGTTCGTCGACGTCATCAGCTTCTGGCTCGATCGTGACGTCGACGGGTTCCGGGTCGACGTCGCGCACGGGCTCTACAAGGAGGAGGGCCTACGCGACCAGGTCCGAACGAAGTCCCCTGCTCGCGCCGGCACCTCGGTCGCGGCCGGACCCGCCGACGACCCCCACTCGATGGTCGAGCGCGTCCTGCAGGACGAGCCGATGTGGGACCAGCCCGAGGTGCACGAGGTCTACCGCCGCTGGCACGACGTGCTGGCCAGCTATCCAGGTGATCGGATGAACGTCGCCGAGGCCTGGACACAGACGCCTGAGTCGATGGCGCTGTTCGTGCGACCCGACGAGATGAATCAGGCATTCAACTTCTCCTGGCTGCTGGCCGACTGGTCGGCCGAGGCGTTCGCCGAGGTCATCACCGGCACCTTCGCCGCCCTGGCCGAGACCGATGCCAGCCCGACATGGGTGCTCAGCAACCACGACGTCGTCCGTCACGTCACCAGGTACGGCGGCGGCTCGGCCGGCCTCGCCCGCGCTCGCGCGGCAACGTTGACGATGCTGGCGC
>JBAVCA010000206.1:0-2679 GCA_049586475.1 Nocardioides sp. | reverse complement strand
GCTCCGAGCCTCCGACTCCGCGGTGGTTCCACGACACCACCCGGACGCCGCAGTCCGGCGCCAGCAGCGCCGGCCAGCAGAAGGGGCTGGTGCCGAGTCCGTTGCACAGCACGATCGTCGGCCCGTCGATGACCCCGTCGGGGTCGTTGGTCCAAGCGCGCAGGTGGGTGCCGTCGTCGGACAGCACGTCACGGAACTCGAGCAGGGAGGTCACGTCGGCGCGCGCAGCAGACAGGGGCATCCCTGGATTGTGCCCGAGGTGTCGCAGCCTCGTTGTCGGGAGTCAGGATCCGGTCCGCTGCGGTCCTGCTGCGAGCCCGCCGTGCTTCTGTCGGGGACCTTCGGCAGCCCCGAGCAGTTCTCAGCCGTGCGCGCTGGTGTGGTTGCCCGAGGTGGGGGCCACCTGGGGTGCCGACCCTTCGCGGACGCGTAGGAAGTCAGCGACCTCCTCGCGCTCGATCCGCCGCTGGGCGCACGCGGTGGCAGCCACCATCGCGTTGCGTCGAGCCTGCTGCTGAGCAGCGACCGGCCAGCCGCGCAGACGGGTCAGGACCTCTGCGAGGGAGGTGACGAGCGGGTGGCTTCCGAGCATGGAAGCGACGTTAGCCCCCGCTTCGTCGTTCGTCATGCCCTCGCGGTGACAGTTGCGTGAACGCTCAGGTTTTTCTCAGAGAACGGGGGCCGGCAGCAAGACGCCTCACGCGGGCACCGGCTCGGCGAGCGTCCCGCGCTCTCGGGTGGCGCCGATGCTCGCCCCGATCACGCACAGCACTGCGAGCCACTGCAGGGGGCTGAGCAGCTCTCCCAGGACGATGATCGCGACCAGGGCTGCCGCTGCCGGTTCGAGACTCATCAGGATCCCGAACGTGGCCGCGCGCATGCTGCGCAGCGCGACCAGCTCGCAGCTGTACGGCACGACCGAGCTGAGCAGCCCCACCACCGCCCCCAGGACGAGGATGTGCGGACTGCGCAGGCCCTCGGCGAGCGCGCTGTCGGACAACGCGAGCAGGGGGCTGATCAGCAGCGCCGCGATCACGCTCGCCGCCGCCAGGCCTCCGAGCCCGTCCCACCGGCGACCGGTCTCGCCGCTGAGCACGATGTAGGTCGCCCACATGGCTCCGGCCAGCAGCGCCCAGAGCACTCCCACCGGATCGAGGTCGGCGCGCTCCATCCCGAGCAGGGCGACGCCGATCGCCGCCAGGCCGACCCACAGCAGGTCGCGGGCGCGCCGCGAGCCGAGCACCGCCAGGGCGAGGGGTCCGATGAACTCGATGGTCACCGCGATCCCCAGGGGGATACGGGCGAAGGACTGGTAGATGGCCAGGTTCATCAGCCCGAGGCTGGCACCGAAGCCCAGCACCACCAGCCAGTCGTGCCGGGTACGGCCCCGCAGGCGCGGCCGAGCGTACGCCGCCAGTACCGCAGCGCTGGTGACCAGGCGGAGCCACACGATGACGGTCGGGGAGACCTCGTCGAACAGCGACTTGGCTACCCCGGCTCCGAGCTGGACGGACACGATCCCGATCAGGACGAGCACGATGGGGGAGGGTCGCCGCACCGGGTGAGCCTAGCCCCGCAGCGGGAGCGCGCCGTGCCGGGGCGTGCTGTGCCACGATGCGGACATGGGCTCCTTCGAAGTCGTTCGCAGCATCCACATCTCCGCCGATCCGGCGCTGGTCCACGCTCTGGTCAACGACTTCCACGAGTGGCCTGCCTGGTCTCCTTGGGAGGGGATGGACGACGACCTCGATCGCACCTACAGCGGCGCCGAGTCGGGAGTGGGCGCGCACTATGCGTGGGCAGGCAACCGCAAGGCCGGTGAGGGCTCGATGGAGATCGTCGGCTCGACTCCCGAGCAGATCGCCCTTGTGCTCAGCTTCCTGAAGCCTTTCAGGGCCACCAACGACGTGGTCTTCCGGATCAAGGCGTCCGGTGAGGGCACGGACGTGGTGTGGCAGATGACTGGCGTTCAGACCGGGCTGATGGGTGTGTTCAGCAAGCTGGTCCCGATGGACCGGCTGGTGGGCAAGGACTTCGAGAAGGGACTGGCGCAGCTCAAGGCTGCGGCCGAGGCCTGACCACCGGCGCGAGCCCGGGGGTCCCGCGCCCTATCCTGAGCGCATGAGCGACACACCCCGCCCGAGCGGTCAGCCCGACATCAAGCCCCGCTCTCGCGACGTCACCGATGGTCTGGAGCGGGCCGCCGCTCGCGGGATGTTGCGTGCGGTCGGGATGGGTGATGACGACTGGGTCAAGCCGCAGATCGGGGTCGCGTCCAGCTGGAACGAGATCACCCCGTGCAACCTCTCCCTCGACCGGCTTGCGAAGGCCGTCAAGAACGGCGTGCACGCTGCCGGCGGCTACCCGCTCGAGTTCGGCACGATCTCGGTCTCCGACGGCATCTCGATGGGCCACGAGGGCATGCACTACTCCTTGGTCTCCCGCGAGGTCATCGCCGACTCCGTCGAGACCGTGATGATGGCCGAGCGCCTCGACGGCTCGGTGCTGCTCGCCGGCTGCGACAAGTCGCTGCCCGGGATGCTGATGGCTGCGGCCCGGCTCGACCTGGCCTCGGTGTTCCTCTACGCCGGGTCGATCATGCCCGGCCAGGTCGACGGCCGGGACGTGACGATCATCGACGCGTTCGAGGCCGTCGGCGCCTGCCTGGCCGGCCGGATC
>JBAVCA010000205.1:0-6183 GCA_049586475.1 Nocardioides sp. | reverse complement strand
TGCCGGGGAGGCGCGCTGGGGTCGGCTCGCGCACGCGGTGATGCGTCGGCCGGTGCTCGTCGTCCTCGCCACCGTGGCTGTCCTGCTGGCCGTGGCCTCTCCGTTCCTGGGGGCCAAGTGGGGCAGTGTCGACTACCGCGTCCTTCCCCAGAGCGCGCCCGCCCACCAGGCCTTCGAGACCCTCAACTCCGACTTCGGGGCAGAGCAGTCCACCGCCAACCTGTTGCTCACGGGCGCCTCCGCCGCCGAGGTGTCGGCCTACCGTGCCGACGTGCTCGCGATCGACGGTGTTGTCGACGTCGCCGACGTCGCAGCCGAGGCCTCCGTCGACGGGGGAGTGACCCTGTTGCGCGCCACCTGGGCGGGCAACAGCCAGGGCGAGTACTCCCAGGACCTGGTCGAGTCGATCCGCGAGGTCACCCCCGGCTCCGGCGAGGTCCTGGTTGGCGGGGTGAGCGCCGAGACCGTCGACCTCATCGACTCGGTCGCCGCCCACCTGCCCTGGATGGCACTGATCGTGGTGGTGATCATGATGGTGCTGCTGTTCCTGGCGTTCGGTTCAGTGGTGCTGCCGCTCAAGGCGATCGTGATGAACCTCTTCTCCATCGGCGCCGCCTTCGGCGTGATCACCTGGATCTTCAGCGACGGCCACCTGTCCGGGCTGCTCGGTTTCGAGTCCCAGGGGTTCCTCGACGCGACCAACCCGATCCTGATGCTCGCCGTCCTCTTCGGGCTGTCGATGGACTACGAGGTCTTCCTGCTCTCGCGAGTGCGCGAGCAGTTGGACCGCACCGGCGACAACACCATCGCCGTCGCCACCGGCATCCAGAAGACCGGTCGCATCATCACCAGTGCGGCGCTGCTGCTCGGGGTGGTGATCGGTGCCTTCGGCACCAGCGGCATCGTCTTCATGAAGATGCTCGGCATCGGGATGCTCGTCGCCCTCCTCATCGACGCCACCATCGTCCGGGCGCTGCTGGTGCCTGCGACCATGAAGCTCCTAGGACGTTGGACCTGGTGGGCGCCCGCGCCGATGGCCCGGTGGTGGGACCGCCACGGGTTCCGCGAAGGCCCCGAGGCCGGCGAGGTCGAGCCCCACCACGCCGAGCTCGCCCCGCTCTCAGGTAGTCGCTCGGGATAGTCCCTGACGTTTCGCACCGCGACACGCCGCGGAGGCGTGCGAAACGTCAGGGACTATCCCTCGCAGGGTCGGAACAAGGGCGACCCGAAGCGAGTTGCAGCCGAGGTGAGCGGCCCCGAGATCACCCACGCCAGCGTCGGGCTGCGCAGCGAGCGGGGGCCGATCCTGCTGGCCGTGATGCTCAGCATCGGTCTGGTCGCGATCGACGCGACCATCCTGGCCACCGCGGTGCCTGCGGTGGTCGATGACCTCGGCGGGTTCACCTCGTTCCCGTGGTTGTTCTCCATCTACCTGCTCGCCCAAGCGGTCTCGGTCCCTATCTACGGCAAGGTCGCCGACCTGCGCGGGCGTAAGCCGGTGATGCTGCTCGGAATCGGCCTGTTCGTGCTCGGCTCCCTGCTGTGCGGGCTCGCCTGGAGCATGCCGTCGCTGATCTTCTTCCGCCTGATCCAGGGCCTCGGAGCCGGCGCGGTGCAGCCGATGGGGATGACGATCGTCGGCGACATCTACTCCCTCGCCGAGCGCGCCAAGGTGCAGGGCTACCTAGCCGCGGTGTGGGCCACGGCCTCGATCGTCGGACCGACGCTGGGCGGGATCTTCTCCGACTACCTGTCGTGGCGCTGGATCTTCTTCGTCAACCTGCCTCTGGGTATCGCAGCTGCCTGGGTGCTGTGGCGCTGCTTCGACGAGACCGTCGAGCGGCGCAAGCACACCATCGACTACGCCGGCGCCGGGCTGCTCGCAGCCGGCGGCACCCTGCTTCTCCTGGGACTGCTCGAGGGCGGCGTCCGCTGGAGCTGGGGGTCGCCGGCCGGCATCGGGATCTTCGTGGCAGCGGTGGCGTTGCTGGTGGCGTTCGTGGCGGTCGAGGCCCGCGCCGCCGAACCGGTCCTGCCACTGTGGATCTTCCAACGCCGCGTGCTCAATGCCGCCGCAGCCGCGTCGTTCGTCGTGGGCGTCCTGTTGCTCGGCCTGACTTCCTACGTGCCGCTCTACGCGCAGGCAGTCCTCGGCAAGGGCGCTCTCGTCGCCGGTCTGGCCCTGGCGGCGATGACGATCGGCTGGCCGATCGCTGCTGCCACGGGTGGTCGCTTCTACCTGTCGATCGGCTTCCGCAGGACGATCGCGATGGGGGCTGCGATCACCATCGTGGGCGCGTGGCTCTTGCTGCTCGTCGACGCCGACAGTGCCCTGTGGCAGCTCGCGCTCCCCTGCTTCGTGATGGGCATCGGCTTCGGCTACGTCGCCAGTCCGGCAGTCATCTTGGCTCAGGCGTCCGTCGGGTGGCAGCACCGTGGCGTCGCGACCGGGGCCAACATGTTCGCCCGCTCGATGGGCAGCGCCGTGGGTGTCGCGGTGTTCGGCGCGATCGTCAACAGCAGGGTGGCGGGGTCCGCCAGCGGCGTACCGGTCGACCTCGAAAGCCTGCCGATCGGCACGATCGCGCCGGCGATCCACCTGGTGTTCGTGTGCTCTGCTGCGGTGGCTCTCGTCCTGATCGCCATCGCCCTGGCGATGCCCGACCGCGCCGCCGACCCCACCGACTGAGGTCGAGTCGGCGTGTTAAGTCGCCGACTCGACGATGCTCAGGCGGGACGGAGCGCGACGACCGCGGTGGGGGTGGACCGGTCAACCGACATCCACACGTTGGCCCGGCCTCTGAAACCGTAGTACGTGCCGACGCTACGCAGTACGATCGAGGAATCGCGCACGCCGGCGCGCTCCAGGCAGGAGAGCGGAACGGCCATGCTCACCGTGTTGGTCTCGTCGTCCACCGACCAGTCGGCGCCCCGGCACGAGATCGTACGGAGCTGGCTGTCGTAGAGCGCGAAGGTGGGAGGCTCGTCCTTGTGGGTCATGACCGACGCGGAGGGGTTGCGCGCAGAGTGACCCGAGGTGGAGCGTGCCACCTGCTTGAAGACGAGCTCGTAGGTCTTGAAGGTCTTGTCGTTGACAGCTCGTCGGTCGACGTCCTCGACCTCGAACAGGGCGCTCACGTGGGGCTCCTCTCCGCTGCGATCTGCCATGACCTGGTAGTCCAAGAGATCGGTGCGCGACAGGAGGCTGACGATCTGGGGGCGAGGCACTCTCGACTTGTCCCGCCCGTGGGAGATCTCCACGTCTCCCGAAGCGTCGGTGCCGCTGACCCGGAGGGGTTCGACGCGTCCGGCGAGCGAGGCGGCAGCGCCCGTCGTGGACGACGCCGCGAAGGGGAGCGCGAGCAGGGCGACGCAGCAGGCAGCGGCAGCAGCGTGACGGTTCATGGGACCTCCTGGTGGAGGCTCGATCTTCGTGTCCGGGGCGGGCGCGGCGCCAGCCCCGTCTAGTCCGCCTGCGCTGGTCTCAGACCGAAGCGGAACCTCCGGCGACCTCGTAGTTCCAGATCTCGCTGTGGGTCGAGACGGGCGTGGGCGCCTCGCCGCCGGCGCGCTCGGCGGCTGAGCGGTGGCCGTCAGCGAAGGCGCGGGAGCTGACCCAAGCCTGGAACGTCTCCTCGTCGCGCCAGCGAGTGATGACCAGCCACTGGGTGCGCTCGTCGGTGGGCTTGAGAAGCTCGAAACCCTCGAAGCCTTCCTGGCCGTCGACGGCGCCCGCGCGCGCAGCGAAGCGCTGGGCGAGCTCGTCGCCGGAGTCGGCAGGAACGGTGATGGCGTTGATCTTGATGACGGTCACGGGGCCAGGGTGCCAGACAGGTCTCGACGTACGACGGCGCCGGCATGTGGCGGGAGGGAGACGGCGCCGCCGGTGACGTCGATCCCCGAGCCGGTGGCGAACAGCACCTCCGTGATCGAGATCTGGGTAGCGACCTCTGCTTCGCCGAAGTTGATCAGGACCATCAGGTCGCCCCGGGCCATCGCGAAGAAGTGGGAGCTCTCATCGACCTGGCAGGAGATCGAGGCAAAGCTCGGGTCGGTCAGCGCGGGCTGCTCCCGCCGCAGCGCGGCGAGCTGCCGATAGATCTCGAGCATCGTTGCACCCCGGCCCGACTCGGCCTCGGACCAGTCCAGCTTCGACCGGGCGAAGGTTCGAGGGTCCTGCGGGTCCGGCACGACCGAGGGGTCCCAGCCCATCTGGGCGAACTCCCCGATCCGGCCCTCGGCGGTCGCCCTGCCGAGCTCGGGCTCGACGTGCGAGGTGAAGAACTGGAACGGCGTCGAGGCCGCCCACTCCTCGCCCTGGAAGAGCATCGGCGTGAACGGTCCGCACAAGGTGAGCAGGGCAGCGCAGGCGAGCTGGTCGTCGTCGAGCGTCGCGGTGATCCGGTCGCCGACCGCGCGATTGCCGACCTGGTCGTGGTTCTGGCTGCAGACCACCAACCGCCAGGTGGGCATGGTGGCGGTGTCGATCGGCACGCCGTGATCGGCGCCTCGGAAGGACGAGTAATTGCCGTCGTGGAAGAAGCCCCTCTCCATCACCTTCGCCAGGGCGCCGAGCGGTGCGAAGTCGGCGTAGTAGCCGGTGGTTTCGCCGGTGAGAGCCACGTGCACGGCATGGTGGAAGTCGTCGCTCCACTGCGCGTCCAGTCCGTAGCCACCGGCCTCACGCGGCGTGACCATCTGGGGGTCGTTGAGGTCGGACTCGGCGATCAGCGTCAGCGGGACCCCGCGGTGCGCCGAGAGCGCGGCCACCTCGATCGCAAGCTGCTCGAGAAGATGGGTGGCTGAGTCGTCGTGCAGTGCGTGCACGGCGTCCAGGCGCAGGCCGTCGACGTGGTACTCGCCGAGCCACATCAGCGCGTTGTCGAGGATGTAGCGGCGTACCTCAGCCGAGCCTTCCGAGTCGAGGTTGACCAGGTCGCCCCAGGTGTTGCGCCCCTGCTTGAGGTACGGACCGAAGAGCGGCAAGTAGTTGCCGGAAGGCCCGAGGTGGTTGTAGACGACGTCCTGGATCACCCCGAGGCCGGCTTGGTGGCAGCCGTCGACGAAACGCTGGTAGGCCGCTGGGCCGCCGTACGTCTCGTCGACAGCGAACCAGCCGACGCCGTCGTAACCCCAGTTGTGGGTGCCGCCGAAGGCGTTGACCGGCAGCAGCTCGACGAAGTCGACGCCGATCGAGCGCAGGTGGTCGAGCTTGCCGAGCGCCGCGTCGAGGGTCCCCTCGGTGGTGAAGGTGCCGAGGTGGAGCTCGTAGATCACCGCCCCGGCCAGCTGCCGCCCGGTCCAGGCCGAGTCGCCCCATTCGTGAGCGCCGGCGGCGAACGTCCGAGATCGCTCGTGCACGCCGTCCGGTTGCCGCCGCGAGCGCGGGTCCGGGCGGGCCGCGTCGTTGCCGTCGATCAGGTAGCCGTAGTCGACCTCACTCTGGTCGGGATCAGGCGTGGGCCCGACCGGGGTCCACCAGCCGGCTGCGTCCTGGCGCATCGACACGATGTCGTCGCCGACCGCCAGCTCGAGCGCGCCAGCGGCAGGCGCCCAGACGTCGTAGGGACCGCGTGTTGCTGAGACGCTCACGCGGCGTCGTCCTCGACTCGGGTCAGCAACGCCACCGGCCAGACATCGAGCACCTCGCTCAGCAGCACGGTGCCGTCCGAGGTCAGGTCGCGGTCGGTGACGTGGTCCCACCAACGCCCTTCGGGCAGGATCAGCTCGGCGGCGCCCCAGCCGCCGCGAGCCGCGAGCCCGACGGGCAGGCGGGTCGCCAACGCGATGGCGCCGCCACGGTCGAAGGCGACCAGGTGCTCGGCAGCCTCACCGGTGGCGCGCACGGGCTCGTAGGTGGTGAACAGCTGCGCTTGGTCGCGGCGCAGGTGCAGCGCTGCGGTCGTGGTGGCCAGCTTGCCCCGGGCCGGGTGATCCGGTCGCCGTTCGCCGAGCAGGCGTGCCCTGAGGTCGAAGTCGACCTCCCGGCGGTTGTCCGGGTCGACGAGCGACTGCTCCCAGAGCTCCGAGCCCTGGTAGACGTCGGGAACCCCCGGGATGGTCAGGGCGATCAGCTTGGCCGAGAGCGCGTTGGACCACCCCGGCGCCGCCACCTCGTCCAGGACCGAGCGCAGCACCTCGGTCACCTCGGGGGAGTCGAACGCCGCGTCGACCGCTGCGTGC
>JBAVCA010000204.1:0-7208 GCA_049586475.1 Nocardioides sp. | reverse complement strand
CCCTCTTCCAGCGGGTGCGCGACGAGTGCGGCGACATCGGTCGCTTCCGCCTCGCCGACCGGGACGTGGTGCTGGTCTCGGGTGCCGAGGCCAACGAGCAGTTCTTCCGCGCCCCGGACTCCACGCTCGACCAGGCGGCGGCGTACCCCTTCATGACCCCGATCTTCGGCAAGGGTGTCGTCTTCGACGCCTCGCCCGAGGAACGGCAGCAGATGCTGAAGAACCAGGCGCTGCGCGGTGACATGATGCGCGGCCACGCGGCCACGATCGAGGCCGAGATCAACCGGATGGTCGGGGAGTGGGGCGACGAGGGCGAGATCGACCTGCTCGACTGGTTCGCCGAGCTCACGATCTACACGACGTCGTCCTGCCTGATCGGCAAGCCGTTCCGCGAGGAGCTCGACGCGTCCTTCGCCCACCACTACCACGACCTGGAGAAGGGCACCGACGCGTTGGCGTACGTCGACCCCTACCTCGACATCGAGTCCTTCCGGACCCGCGACGCGGCCCGGATCAAGCTCGTCGAGCTGGTGCAGGCGATCATCGACAAGCGGGTGGCACGCGGGGTCGTGGCCAAGGAGGAGCGTGACCTGCTCGACGTCCTGATCTCGGTCGACTACTCCGCCGACCTGATCACCGGCATCTTCATCTCGATGATGTTCGCCGGGCACCACACCTCCTCGGGCACCGCGGCGTGGGCGCTGATCGAGCTGATGCGCCACCCCGAGGCGATGGCCGCAGTGGTGGCCGAGCTCGACGACCTCTACGCCGACGGGCAGGACGGTCCGGTCGAGATCTCCTTCCAGGCCCTGCGCTCGATCCCGCAGCTGGAGGCGGCGCTCAAGGAGACCCTGCGCCTGCACCCGCCGCTGATCATCCTGCTGCGACTGGTGCAGGAGGAGATCGAGCTGGCCGGCCACACGATCGCGCCGGGCACCATGGTCGCGGCGTCGCCCAAGGTCTCCAACCGGATCGCCGAGGACTTCCCCGACCCCGACGCCTTCGACCCCACCCGCTACCTCGACGACCGCCAGGCCGACATCGTCAACCGGTGGACCTGGATCCCGTTCGGGGCCGGCAAGCACCGCTGCGTCGGTTCGGCCTTCGCGATGATGCAGCTCAAGGCGATCTTCTCGGTGATCCTGCGCGACTACACCTTCGAGATGGTCCAGCCGTCGGAGTCCTACGCCGACGACGTGTCCAAGATGGTGGTCCAGCTCCAGCAGCCGTGCCGGGTGACGTACACCCGGAGGCAGAAGTGAGCCCCGCGGTGGTCGACCACGGAGTGCCCCGATGAGGGTCATTGCCGACCTCGACCTGTGTCAGGGCCACCAGATGTGCCAGGGCGAGGCGCCCGACGTCTTCGGCTTCGACGCCGCCACCGACCAGGTGGTCGTCCGCCAGGAGCACCCCGCCGAGCATCTCCGGTCGCAGGTCGTTGCGGCCGTCACCTACTGCCCAGCCATGGCGCTGCGCCTCGAAGAAGAACCCAGCCAGGAGGATCCCGCATGACCGACAGCAACCTGACCCGCGCCGAGATCGAGGAGTTCTGGGAGACCTGGCTCGAGGTCAACCGGCAGGCCGAGCAGTCGGGAGACTGGCGGGTCCTGGCCGAGTGGTACGCCGAGGACGCCTCCTACGGCTGGATGTACAGCCCCGACGAGCACTTCATGGCCGTGGGTCGGGACCAGATCCGCGACTGGGCGATCGGGATCGAGATGGACGGCCTCGATGGCTGGCACTACGACTACCAGTGCTCGATGATCGACGAGGCCAAGGGCATGGTGCTCGGATTCTGGAAGCAGAAGTCCGGGATCATCAACGACGAGACCGGCGAGGAGTACGAGATCCTCGGCATCGGTGGGTCGTGGTTCGGCGTGGAGCGTCAGGATCGCGGCGTCGACCACCCCGATACCGGCACGCTCAAGTTCGCCTGGCAGCGCGACTGGTTCGACATGCCGTCGACCGCGCACACTTTCGTGGAGATCATCAAGGCCGGCAAGGCGCCGGACACCCTGCTGAAGCGGATGGAGGTCGCCGGCCACGGCGTCCCCGGGCACTACCACCACCAGGACATCCCGTCCCCGGTCTGGCCGCCGCCGGTCGAGCGTGGCGACTTCATCACCCAGGAGGTGGCGACGTGAGTGCGCTCCGCACCCCGGCCCCTCAGCAGCTCATCGACGGCAAGCTCTGCGGTGCCGCCGACGGCTCGACGTACCCGATCCTCAACCCGGCGAACGGACTCGAGATCGGCCATGCCCCGGACGGCACGGCAGCTGATGTGGACGCCGCAATCGAAGCGGCCCGGCGTGCCTTCGATGTGAGCACCTGGTCGACCGACGTCGAGCTGCGGGTGCGCTGTCTGCGCCAGCTCCACCAGGCGCTGCTCGACCACGCCGACGACTTCCGGGCGCTCACCCGGGCCGAGGTCGGGATGCCCGACTTCATGATGGGTGCCGCAGGCTTCGACGTTCCTGTCGAGGGACTGAAGTGGGTCACCGACCTCGCCGAGGCTTACGAGTTCGAGAGCGACCTGGGCGTCGCCTCACCGATGGGTATCGCGTCACGACGCACGGTGCGGCGTGAGCCGGTCGGGGTCGTCGCGGCGATCACGCCGTGGAACGTGCCGACCCAGATCAACCTCGCCAAGGTGGGCCCAGCACTCGCAGCGGGCTGCACTGTCGTGCTCAAACCGGCCCCGGACACCCCGTGGGTGGCGTGCGAGCTCGGCCGCCTCGTCGCCGAGCACACGGACATCCCCGCCGGGGTCTTCAACGTCGTCACGCCACGCTCCAACGACGTCGCAGCAGTGCTGTCGACCGACCCGCGCATCGACATGGTCTCGTTCACCGGGTCGACGAGCGTGGGCAAGACGATCATGGCGGCAGCCGCCCCCACGCTCAAGCGCGTCTTTCTCGAGCTGGGCGGGAAGTCTGCGGCGATCGCCCTCGACGACGCCGACGTCGCCGCAGTGGCCGGAGCGACGGCGTTCGCCGCGTGCATCCATGCTGGTCAGGGCTGCGCGATCACCACGCGTCTGATCGTGCCGAGGGCGACGTACGACGAGGCCGTGCAGGTCGCGGCCGCGACAATGGAGTCGATCGGCGCCAAGGACCCCTCCGACCCGGGTGCGATCTGCGGCCCGATCATCTCGAGGAGCCAACGTGACCGCGTCGAGGGCTACCTGCGCCTCGCCCTGGAGGAGGGCGGCACCTTCGCCACCGGTGGCTCAGTGATCGAGCAGGACGGCAACTGGGTGCAGCCGACGGTGGTCGCCGGGCTCGACAACTCATCGCGCCTGGCGCAGGAGGAGATCTTCGGACCGGTGCTCGTCGTCATCGCCCACGACGGCGACGACGACGCGGTGCGGATCGCCAACGACTCCGCCTACGGTCTCTCCGGCTCGGTCGACTCGGCCTCGCTCGAGCGGGCCAGCGCCGTCGCTGCGCGCATCCGCACCGGCACCCTGGCCGTCAACGGTGGGGTCTGGTTCAGCCCCGACGCCCCGTTCGGCGGCTACAAGCAGTCCGGGATCGGTCGCGAGATGGGCGTCGCAGGCTTCGAGGAGTACCTCGAGACCAAGACCCTGGCCTTCCCCGCCTGATCGCCCGCCCGATCTCCCACTGGTTTTCCGCCGAGTCGGCGCCTAAACACGCCGACTCGACCCTCCACCCGCACCAGCACCCCGATGAGCACCCCGATGAGCACCCAGGAACACGAGGAGCAGCATGAACAGATTGGCTGACAAGGTCGTCGTCGTCACCGGCGCCGCCCAAGGCATCGGCGAGGCCTACGCCAAGGCCATCGCCGCGCAGGGCGCATCCGTCGTGGTCGCCGACCTCAACGAGGAATCCGGTGCCCAGGTCGTCAAGCAGATCGAGGCCGACGGCGGCAGGGCGATGTTCGTCCGCACCGACGTCTCCTCCCACGAGTCGGCGGCAGCGCTGGTCTCGGCGGTCATCTCGGAGTACGGCGGCATCGACGGGCTGGTCAACAACGCTGCGATCTACGGTGAGATGCAGTTCGACCTGTTGATCAGCGTCGACTGGGACTACTACCAGAAGTTCATGAGCGTGAACATGGACGGCGCCCTGGTGATGACCCGCGCCGTCTACCCGTCGATGCAGGCACGCGGAGGCGGCTCGATCGTCAACCAGAGCTCCACGGCGGCCTACCTCTACTCGGGGTTCTACGGCCTGGCGAAGGTCGGCATCAACGGACTCACCCACCAGCTCGCTCACGAGGTCGGCGGCATGGGGATCCGGGTCAACGCGATCGCGCCCGGGCCGACCGACACCGCGGCCACCCGCACCCAGGCCGGCGATGCTGCCAAGGACCTCGTCAGGGGCCTCGCGCTCAAGCGGATGGGCCAACCCGAGGACATGGTCGGCGCCTGTCTCTTCCTGCTCTCCGACGAGTCGTCCTGGGTGACCGGGCAGATCATCGCGGTCGACGGCGGACAGACGTTCCGGGCATGAGCACGCGTTCGTCCGAAGCTGAGGTGGCCTGATGGTCATCAGGGTGGGATTCGTCGGGCTCGGGAACATCGGCAAGCCGATGGCGCTGCGCCTCGCGCACCAGGCCCGGGACGCGGGCCGGCTGTCGGTGTCGGTCTACGACGTGATGTCGGAGCCGGTCGCCGAGCTCGGACGAGAGGGCGCAGACGCTGCGGCCTCGGTGGCTGAGCTGGCGGCGCGGGTGGACGTCCTCTGCGTGATGGTGCGGGACGACGATCAGGTCCGCGACGTGCTGGGTCAGGCGCTCGGATCGGCGCGCGACGGGCTCGTCATCGTGGTGCACTCGACGGTCGCCCCCGAGACTCCGCGCCAGCTCGAGGTCACCGCCGCCAAGCACGGGGTCCTCCTCGTCGACGCACCCGTCTCCGGGGGCGCGATGGGCGCGGCAGACGGCTCGCTGGCGATCATGGTCGGTGGCTCCGAGGAGGCGTACTCGGCAGCCAGGCCGGCGCTCGAGGCGATGGGCTCCAAGGTGATCCACGCCGGACCGATCGGGGCCGGCACGAAGTTCAAGCTGGCGCGCAACCTGATGCACTTCGTCTCGTTCACCGCCGCCACCGAAGCCCAGCGCCTCGCCGAGGCGGCCGGCCTCGACCTGCGCGCGCTCGGCGACGTGGTGCGCCACACCGACGCGATCACCGGCGGTCCGGGGGCGATCATGCACCGGGAGACCGCCGCCACGATCGGACCGGACGACTTCTGGCGAGGAATCTTCACGCACCTCGCCGACCTGGGCGAGAAGGACCTCCGCTTCGCCACCGAGCTCGCGGAGTCGCTCGGCGTCGACACCCCGCTCGCCGACCTGGCGATGCAACGACTGAGGACAGGACTGGGACTGTGAGCGATCAGGATGGCGCGACCGACAAGTTTGCGGGGCTGCCCGAGCTGAGGCGGACCGGCTTGGAGAAGATGGAGCAGGTCTACGGCTTCGAGATGACCGACGGTGTGGGTGACTTCTTCCGCTACACCGCCGACCACCTCTTCGGTGACATCTGGACTCGTCCGGGGCTCACGGACCGCGATCGGCGACTGCTGCTGATCGGCATGCTCGCCGGCCAGGGCGCCGCCGACGTGCTCGGCATCCAGATCCCCGCGGCCTACTCGCGCGGCGAGCTGGATGACGACGCGCTGCGCGAGATCGTGATCCTGGTCTGCCACTACGCAGGCTGGCCCAATGGGGCGCGGCTCAACTCCATCGTCGAGGACACGATCGGCAAGGCCGCACGCGCCGCGGCACAGGCGTCGAAGGCGGAGTCAGCCGAGTCCGAGAGCTGAGGAGCCCGACCGATGAGCCTGCCACGTGTCGTCGAGGTGCCGCTGCCGACCTACACCGCCCGCGTGCTGGAGTGGGGCGAGACCAGCGACTCCGCGGCGCCGCTGGTCCTCGCGCTGCACGGTTTCCCGGACACGGCCTGGACCTGGCGTCATCTCGGCCCCTACCTGGCCGAGCGGGGCTACCGTGTCGCGGCGCCGTTCCTGCGCGGCTACGGGCCGTCGTCGGTGCCCACCGACGGGGCCTACACGGTTGGCTCGCTGATGGCAGACGCCGTCGCGGTGCACGGGGCGCTCGGCGGCGACGGGCACGCGATGCTCGTGGGTCATGACTGGGGGGCGATCGCGGCCAGTGGCCTCGGCGCGCATCCTGATTCGCCGTTCCAACGGATCGTGACGATGGCAGTGCCTCCACTGCCGTCGATGAGCCCCTCGCGCGGCTGGTGGAGCGCCTGGCTCGGCGCTGCGGTCCGGCAGCCGCGGAACTCCTGGTACATCGCCTTCAACCAGGTCCCGGGGCTGGCCGAGCGTCACTTCGAGCGCTTGGTCACCAAGCTGTGGCACGACTGGTCGCCGGGCTACGACGCGACCGACGACCTGTCGTTCCTGCTCTCCTCGGTGCCCGACCGCGCGCACGCGCGGGCCGTGGTCTCCTACTACCGAGCCTTCCTGCGTCCGGGTCGGGGAGCCGCGGCGTACGCCGGGTGGCACCGCACCTTCGCCGACTCACCCGTCGTGCCGACGCTGTTCCTGCAGGGCGACCAGGACGGGTGCCTCGACCGTCGCTTCTTCGTCGGCGCAGACCGCGCACTGAGCGGGTCAAGCAGGGCGGTGCTGGTGCCCGGGACCGGGCACTTCCTTCAGGTGGAACGCCCGGACATCGTCAACGCCCAGGTCGCCTCGTTCTTGGGGGAGGCCTGAAGCTGCAGGTCAGGGGCGGGAACGGCTGGCTGATGTGTCCGGACTTGTCCGGAAATGGGCGTTTCGGTGGTCCCGGACGACCGGGACGACCGACACTTGTCCCAGCAGCGCCTACCGGTCCGGGCCATCGCCGTCGGAGGATGACACCGCCACGGCCGCGCCCTGAACCGCAGCGCCTCGAGGACCGACGAGAGCAGCGGCATCCCGGGGGTCGCTGCTCCGTCGGTCTCGGCCTTCGGAAAGTGCTCAGGTGGTCGAGACGAGCGGCGTCTTCTCGGCCACCTGGGGCGCGACCTTCTGACCGACCCGGAGGAAGGAACCGGTGCGCTCGCTGCCGAGCAGCGGGGTCGGCTCGCCGGCGTCCACGACAGTGCGCCCGGAGATCAGCACCCGGACGACACAGGCGTCGTTCCGGTTGACCATCCGCGAGAGGCCACCGAACTGCTCGACGGGACTCTCGTGGTAGTCGTCGAGGTCGGAGTCGAGGTGCGCCGGGTC
>JBAVCA010000203.1:0-1739 GCA_049586475.1 Nocardioides sp. | reverse complement strand
GCACCGCAGACGGGGCTACGAAGCCAACGCGCTGGTAGACGTCGCGCAGCGTCGCCTCCGCGACCGTCCGGGCCTGCGCCACGCCCTGGGACAGGACCTGGGTCAGGTACGCCTGGTCGTCGAGGAGCTCGAGCGTCTTCTCGCGGAACGGGGTGACGAAGGTGACCACGGCGTCGGCCAGGTCGCTCTTCAGGTCGCCGTACCCCTTGCCCGCGTACTCCTCGGCCAGGGTCTGGACGCCGGTGCCGGTCAGGGCGGAGAAGATCGTCAGCAGGTTGGAGATCCCCGGTTTCAGGTCGCGATCGAAGCGGATCTCGGCCTCGGAGTCGGTCACCGCTGAGCGGACCTTCTTCGCGCTGATCGACGGTTGGTCCAGCATCTCGATGATGCCGCCGGGCGAGGAGGCCGACTTCGACATCTTCGAGGTCGGGTCTTGGAGGTCGCCGATCTTGGCAGTGGCCTTGAGGATGTAGGGCTCGGGAAGCCGGAAGGTCTTCTTGTAGCGGTGGTTGAAGCGCTGCGCAACGTCACGGGTCAGCTCGAGGTGCTGACGTTGGTCCTCGCCGACCGGCACGTAGTGGGGGCGGTAGAGCAGGATGTCCGCGGCCTGGAGGATCGGATAGGTGAAGAGCCCGACCGAGGCTGCGCCCTCGCCGCCCTTCGCCGACTTGTCCTTGAACTGGGTCATCCGGCGGGCCTCACCGAAACCGGTCAGGCACTGGAGCACCCAGGACAGCTGGGCGTGCTCCGGGACCTGGCTCTGGATGAAGATCGCGGAGCGAGCGGGGTCGATCCCCATGGCCAGCAGTTGCGCAGCGGCGCGCAGGGTGCGCTCCCGCAAGACCTTGGGGTCCTGCTCGACAGTGATCGCATGCAGGTCGGCGATGAAGAAGAACGGCTGGTGGTCGCGTTGCAGGTCGACCCATTGCCGCAGGGCGCCGAGATAGTTGCCGAAGTGGAAGGAGTCAGCCGTCGGCTGGATCCCGGACAGCACCCGGGGGCGGGCTCCCCCGCCGGCCACCGTCGGGACACTGACCTCGGGCTCGGTGATCGACTGGCTGCTCACGGAGGGCATTCTTCCCGATGGCCTGCCAGGATCGGGACGTGCCCACCCACCTGAGCTTCGACCAGCACCTCGCCGGCTTGCGCGACGCCACCGTGATGCTGGCGCGCCACGCCTCGGTCGCCGGCCTCGACGTAGCCGTTCCCTCGTGTCCGGAGTGGACCGTCCGACGCCTCATCGGCCACCAGGGCAGGGTGCACCGCTGGACCAGTGCCGTGCTGCGCGGAGAGCGGATCGACAAGGAAGCGACCGAGAAGGCGGGCCGGAGCAGCGCTGATCCCATCGAGTGGCTTCGCGACGGCGCCATCGCGCTGGTGACCAGCCTGGTCGCCCTTTCCGAGGACGCCGAGGCGATGGTGTTCCTGGCTGACGCGCCCGCGCCCCGCCTCTTCTGGGTGCGTCGTCAGCACCACGAGACGACGATGCATGCTGTCGACGCGCTCGCCGCGTCGCTCGGCCGGCTCCCCCGGGCCGCGGAGACCTGGATCGGCGTCGGCGCAGCCCTGGACGGCATCGACGAGCTACTGATGGGCTTCGTGCCGCGCGAGGTGTCGCCGTTGCGGTCCGCGTCCGGCGCCGAGCCGATGACGATCGCGATCCGTACGCCGGATGCGCCGTACTCGTGGACGGTCCACGTCAGCGACCAGGCACCGGTGGTGACCCGGCACGACGGTCT
>JBAVCA010000202.1:0-5360 GCA_049586475.1 Nocardioides sp. | reverse complement strand
GGCCCGGGCCACGTGCTCGGCCGAGATGACCGGCGGGGGAGCCGACCCCGCGTGCCCGGCGTACGTCGCGGCCTGCGCGTAGATGGGGGTGTCGATCGCCCCGGGTGCCACGACACAGACATGCAGGTCGCGCTCACGTCGGGTCTCCAGCTGCAGGGTGCGCACCAGGCAGAGCTGGGCCCACTTGGCGGTGCAGTAGGCGCCCAGCGACGGGACCGCGATCTGGGCGAGCAGCGAGCCGACCACGACCAGGCTGCCGCCACCCTGCGAGCGGAAGACGGGAAGCACGACGCGGGCCAGGGTGAGCGTGCCCAGCACCGCCACGTCATGCACGGCGGCGAAGGTATCCGGCGGCACCTCCTCGAGCGAGCCGTACGCCATCACCTGCGCGGTGGTGATGACCGCATCGAGCCGCCCGTGAGCGGCCACGCAGTCGCTCACCACCCGCTGCATGTCATCGGCGTCGCGGATGTCGCCGGCCAGCCCCAGGGTCCCGGCCCCCAGGTCGGCCGCTACCTCGGCCACCCGGCCGGCGTCGCGGGAACAGACGGCGACCCGCGCCCCTTGCTCGACCAGCAGCCGAGCGGTGGCCAGCCCGATGCCACTGGTGCCGCCCACCACGAGAACCACCGATCCGGACGGGTCGCGGTGTTCAGCCATGGACGAGACGCTAGTCGCGCTTCGGCGCTGGCGGTGCCTCCCCTGGGGTGGTCGCAATGAGGTTGCGCCTGGGCCCGCTCGGCAGCGCTGCGATCCCGGACCCGGCCGTCATCGTCGTCACCGGAGCCTCCAGCGGCATCGGCAAGGCCGTGGCCCTGCAGCTCGCGAAGTCCGGTCATCATCTGGTGCTGGCCGCGCGCGGCCAGGAGGACCTCGACGAGTCGGCCGCGGAGTGCCGAGCTGCAGGCTGCAGGTCGGCGATGACTGTGCCCACCGACGTCTCCGACGACGCGGCGGTGGCTGAGCTGTTCGCCCGGGTCATGGCCCAGCACGGACGGGTGGACGGTGTTGCGCACAGTGCCGGGGAGGTGACCTACGGGCGAACCGAGGAGACTTCGGCAGCGGTGTTCGACCGGGTCCTGGCCACCAACCTCAGTGGAGCAGCGAACGTCGCGCGCCACGTCATACCCCTGATGCGGGAGGCCGAGAGCGGGGTCCTGGTGATCGTGGGCTCGCTGCTCGGTCACATCGCGGTGCCCGAGATGACGCCGTACGTCGTCAGCAAGTGGGGGATACGCGCGCTGGCTCGTCAGCTCTCCCTGGAAAACCTCGATGTGCGCGACCTGCACATCTGCCACGTGGCCCCCGGCAGTGTCGACACCCCGATCTATGACAAGGCGATCGACTCCGACGGCACCGACAACTCGCCGCCTCCCCCCACCATCAGCCCCGAGCGCGCCGCTCGGACGGTCGTCGCACAGCTCTACCACCCGACACGTGCCTCGCAGACCGCGTGGAGCAACCACGTCGCCATCGCGGCCTTCCGGGGCGTGCCTGCTGTCTACGACCGGTTGATCGGGCCCGCCTTCCACGCCCTGTCCAGGGGTGGACTCAAGCGCGAGTAGGCTCCGGGTCGATGGACGAGCAGAGTGCCGACGAGCCGGGCGACTTCGACCCGACCGTCCTGCGCACCACCGACGAGCAGCGCACGAGGCTGGTCCCGGAGGCTCGGACGGCGTTGCGGAGGCTCAACCGGCACAGCCGTCAGTCCGGCCGGGTCTCACCGCGCCGCTACAACCTGACGATCAGCCACGCCCACCGCTTTCTCTGGTTCCGGGTGGCGAAGGTGGGCACGCGGACGATGCTGAGCCACTTCGAGCGCACCGGCGTCGAGCTCGACGTCGAGCACGCGATGCGCATCCGCTACCCGGTGGCGGCGTTCGACGACTACTACAAGTTCGCCTTCGTGCGGCACCCGCTCGATCGGTTCGTCTCGGCTTGGCGGGACAAGGTGGTGGGCTTCAACTACTTCGGCTTCGAGCCGGACGAGCTCCAGCGGATGCAACAGATCGAGGCCTTCGCGCAGTGGGTCGCCGCTCAGGACCTCGAGGATCCTGCGTTGATCGACCAGCACCTGGTGCTGCAGTCGCGCGCCGTCGACCTCACCCAGGTCGACCACCTGGGTCGCCTCGAGAGCTTCGCCGAGGACTTCGCGGTCGTGTGTCGCCGGCTCGGACTTCCCGAGCCCGTCGCGGAGGACCGGCGCAATCAGACGGCACACCTGGGGCGGCCCGAGGTCTCCGACGAAGTTCGAGAGCAGGTCGCCGACCTCTACCGGTTGGACTTCCAGGTGCTCGGGTACCGCTTGTCCTGACCCGCCGTGGCAGCACGCCCCGGCGACGGACCCCCTCGGATCCTGCGCAAGCTGAGCGCCGCGCGCCGATAGATCTCGTGCGCCAGTACTCCGGCAGCCAGCGAGGCGAGGAGCGCAAGGCCGGGCCGTCCCGCCGCCTCGAGGGGCGGATAGACGAACCAGTGGGTCAGGTAGATCCACAACGAGGACGCGGCGAGCAACCGGAGCGGGTACGCGAGCACGTGGGGCGCGAGCACGGGACGGAGCCAGAGCAGCGCCCCGACCCCGGCCACCACGATCAGCTCGCGCTGGGCCTCACCGAAGAAGCCTGACAACGTCGCGCAGGACGCGAGGAGAACCGCGACCCGCTGGGCGGTGGTGCGGGCCTCGGCCGCGGCCCAGCCCAGCGCCAGGACGAACAGCACCGAGGGGACGGCGTACCGCTCGACGCCCTCGCCGTAGCGACCGATGCTCGCGTAGCGCAGCGCTGCCGTGACGGTCACGGCGACAGCGGCTGCCGCGAACGGCGCACGCCGCTGCCAGCGGTCGACCGCCGGCACCGCGAGCAGCAGCGCCACGGCGAGGAAGCCCCACACGAGTTCCTCGAGGAACCAGAACTGCCAGTCGAGGGTCCACCGGGGGTCGCCGGCGCTGCGTACCCCGTTGAGGTAGGCAGCCGTGCTCAGCCGGTAGTCACCGGTGACGACCGCGCACCCTGCGATCCACAACGACGAGGGGACGGCGACCGCCGCCACACCGAGCAGAATGCGCCGGGTCCGCGCTCGGCGCCCCGACGTCGGGAGGGTGAAGCGAGCCAGGTGGTAGCCCGCCACCGCCAACAGCACGTGGGCCCCGCCGGGGACGAGCGCGAGATCGGTGTGGGTGATCACGATGAGTGCGATGGCCAGGGCCCGCAGCACTACGCTGATCTCGAGGGACGCCATCCAGCGGCGCGAGCCACGCGCCTGGGCAGCGAGCTCCCGAACCGACAACGACGGCCACGACCGGGGCAGCCGGCCGAGGAGCGCACCGAGTCGCGTGGACAGCTCCACATACGACAGTGAATCCCCGCCGAGGCCGACGAAGCTGTCGTCCAGACCGGCGTCGGGTCGCCCCAACAGCTGGGCATAGAGGTCGCGCAGGTCGTCGGGCGAGACAGCATCTCCGGTACGCACGCCCGTGCTCACAGCGGCCGATCGGGTGGCCGATCGGATGGTCGCCGCCGAACGGGCGTGGGCGAGCAGGGCAGCCTCGTCGACCTTGCCGGCGCTGGTGCGGGGCAGGGTGGCCAGGCGGTGCCCGTGCACCGCGGAGGCGGGCAACCCCACGTGGTCGGCGATCGCTTGCTCGATCCGCCCGGTGGACCGGGAGCGCTCGGTGAAGGCGTGGAGGACGTCGCCGTCAGCGAGCAGTCGGAGGTCCGGATCGAGCTCGGCGACGGTCTGCTCGACCCGCTCCAGATCGATGCGGAGCCCGAACACCTTGGCCACGCGATCGGATCGCCCGACGATCTCGACCACGCCATCGGGCCCGATCCGGGCCAGGTCGCCGGTGAACAGCTCGGCGAGGTCGGCGCCACGTGCGAGGTCGTCGGGTGTGCTGGCGTAACCCATCATCACGTTCGGCCCGGAGTAGATGAGCTCGCCGACCCCGTCGGCGTCCGGCAGGTGCAGGCGGAACGCCCCGCCCGGGACGGCCACTCCCACGCAGCCTGAGTGACTGTGCGTCAGCGCGGGCGGGAGGTAGGCCATCCGCGCGGTGGCCTCGGTCTGGCCGTACATCACGTAGAGGTCCCACCCGCGGGCCCGGCCGAGATCGGCAAGCTGTTGCACCCGTTCGGCGGCCAGGCGGCCACCGGCCTGGGTGACGTAGCGCAGCGAGGGCAGGTCACGCTCGGCGAAGCCGCTCGCCGAGAACACGTCGAAGGTGTAGGGCACCCCGGCGAGTCCGGTGACGCCGTGACCGACGGCGAGGTCCCAGAAGGTCTCGTCGGCGACGGAGGCCTCGGTCAGGACCACGGAAGCCCCGGCGACGAGGTGGCTGTGGAGCACGGACAGTCCGTAGCAGTAGTGCAACGGCAGCGCCGTGATCGCCCGATCAGTGCTGCGCAGGTCGAGGTAGTCGGCGATCGCGGCGGCGTTGGCAAGAAGGTTGTCGCGCGAGAGTCGCACCAGCTTGGGCGAGCCGGTCGAGCCCGAGGTGGAGAGCAGCAGCGCGAGGTCGGGGTGGGGCTCGGGGGCGGCCGGATCCGACCCGATCGCGGGGGCATAGCGCTCGACGATGTCGCGGCGGCGTACAGCGGCCCGCTCACCCGCTTCCAGCAGGATCACCGGACGGTGGAGCGCCAGCGCCGCGAGATAGCTGACGACGCTCGCGAGGTCGTTGTGCATCGGCAGGACCAGCGGAGCGGTACCGGAGAGGTCGTGAGCACGTTCCTCGACCGCGGCGCGCAGGGAGTGGTAGGTGATCGAGGTGTCGCCGTCGACGAGAGCCACGTCGTCCGGGGCGCCGCCGAGCAGGAAGTGGTCGAGGAGGACGTGGTCGGGGTCTGCGGAAGTCGGAGCAGGCCGGAGGGCAGGAGGGGCGATCGGCTGGGGTTCGACGCGCTGGTCGGTCGAGACGTCGATCGTCATCGATCGTCCTCCGCGGCGAAGCCCAGCACCTCGCCGTTCACCTGGAGCAGCACCCGGTCGCCGGTCTGCGGCACCGAGTCTGCCGGGGTCCGGGCGGTGAGGATCTCAGGATGGCCATCGACGGTGACGCGCACGGTCGCGTCGTGGCCGAAGAAGCTGACGTCGACCACGGTCGCGGGAACACCCTCGCCCGGGGAGTCGGTGCGCGGGTCGTCGGCGTCCGGACGGGTGACCTCGACCTGCTCGGGCCGGATCGCGAGGATCAGGTCGCCGGCGCCGTGCAGGCCCTTGAGCGGCAGCGGACCCAGGAGTGTGGCGGCCGTGCCTCCGCCGTTGGTGGTGCCGGGGACGAGTGCGGCGTGGCCGAGGAAGGTCGCGACCGCGGCGTCGGCCGGGTCGAGGTAGACCCCGAGCGGGGTGCCGACCTGGAGGAA
>JBAVCA010000201.1:0-2410 GCA_049586475.1 Nocardioides sp. | reverse complement strand
GGACGTTGAGGCCCTCGATGATCACGATGTCGGGGCGCTTGATGACGACCTTCTCCCCGGGCACCACGTCGTAGACGAGGTGGGAGTAGGTCGGGGCCTCCACCTCGTCCTTGCCGGACTTGATGTCGATGACGAAGCGGAGCAGGGCGCGGCGGTCGTAGGACTCCGGAAAGCCCTTACGGTGCAGGATCCCGCGTCGCTCGAGCTCGGCGTTGGGGTAGAGAAACCCGTCGGTGGTGATGAGAGCGACGTTGGGGTGCTCGGGCCAGTGGGCCAGCATCTGCTGCAGCACCCGCGCCGTGGTCGACTTGCCGACCGCTACGGAGCCGGCCAGGCCGATGACGAACGGGGTACGCGGCGGGTTGCGTCGCTGCAGGAAGTTCTCCTGCTCACGGTGCAGCTGCCCGGCAGACCCGACGTACAGGCTGAGCAGCCGCGAGAGGGGGAGGTAGACCTCTTCGACCTCCTCGAGGTCGAGGTTGTCGCCGAGGCCTCGGAGTGCCTGCAGCTCGTCGGCCCGGAGCGGGTTGTACGTCTCGTCGGCCAAGGCTGACCAGGCGGCGCGCTCGAGCTCGATGTAGGGCGAGGCCTCGCGGCCCGGGGTCTCGGGATGGCCCGCTTGCGGAGCCCCGGGAGGAGGTGGTTGGCCTGCGCCGTGGGACATGGCGGCGATTCTTGCAGCATCTCCGGCGCGGGCACCGGAAGGACCACGAGATGCGCGGTGTCGGCGAAGGCGCGAGCCAGTAGAGTCTGCGCCCATGCGCGGCATCGTCCGGCCCTCCGGGCCCCCTCAGGCCCTCCACCCGGTGCGTCACTGCCGCCGCGCGCGGGAGCACCGCGGTACCGACCCGGCCGGGGTCGCCCTGTCGGTGGCGGCCGAGCCCGCCCCGGCTGTCGTGGGCGGGTAGCGGCCGTCGTGGCGGTCATCGGTGTCGGCATCGACGTGTGCGACCTCGAACGGTTCGCTGAGTCCTTGGCGCGGACCCCTGGACTCCTCGATCGGCTGTTCACCGCCGCTGAGGCCACGCGTATGCCCGCTTCCCTGGCTGCCAGGTTCGCAGCGAAGGAGGCGCTGGCCAAGGCGTTGGGGGCGCCGGGAGGCCTGGCTTGGCGCGACGCCGAGGTGGTCTCCGAGTCGTCGGGGCAGCCGCGCTTCGAGCTCCGCGGAACCGTACGCGCCCGGGCCGAGCAGCTCGGCGTCCGGCACGTCCACCTCTCGCTGTCGCACGACGCTGGCATCGCCTCAGCCATGGTGGTGCTGGAGGGCTGAGGTCGGCCGGAGAGAACGCATCCCCGACCAGACCGACCCGACACTGACTCGCCGGGCCCGCCTGACTCCGGCCGATGGGGGAGGACTCGGTCCGAGCCCGCCTCCCGGCGCGCTACGCGGACGGCTGCTCGCTAGCGTGAGGGGATGATCCGAGCCCACACCGTCGAGCAGGTCCGCGCTGCTGAGTCCGGACTGCTCGCTCAGCTGCCCGAGGACGCCCTGATGCAGCGCGCTGCGCACGGGCTCGCCCATGCCGTCCTCGATCTGCTCAGGACGGCGTACGGGCGCCGAGTGCTGCTGCTGGTCGGTTCCGGCGACAACGGCGGTGATGCGTTGTACGCCGGTGCGGTGCTGGCCCGGCGCGGTGTGCAGGTCTCTGCGTGGCTGCTCTCGGGCCGCGCCCACGAACGAGGACTCGACGCGCTCCGCAACGCCGGGGGCCGGGTCGTCGACGGTCCGCCGCAGCAGCGGCCGGACCTGGTCCTCGATGGCATCGTCGGCATCGGTGGTCGGCCGGGACTCCAACCGGCCGCGCGCGATGCGTTGCGGGTGGTAGCCGGCGTCCCGATCGTGTCGGTGGACCTGCCGAGCGGTGTCGAGGCTGACACGGGGGAGACGACCGGCCGGGCCGGGGATCATGTCGAGGCCCGTCTCACCGTCACCTTCGGCACGCACAAGGTTGCTCACCTCGTCGACCCGGCGTCCGCGGCGTGCGGCGCCGTGCACCTCATCGACCTGGACCTCGACCTGCCCACGCAGGTCGCCGAGTCTCTGCAACCGGCCGACGTCGCCGCGCTGCTGCCGAGACCTGGGCTGGACGCGCAGAAGTACACCCGCGGGGTCGTGGGCGTGCGCAGCGGCTCGGGGGCATACCCCGGCGCGGGCCTGCTCTCGGTAGCCGGCGCAGCGTGTGGTCTGGCGGGGATGGTTCGCTACGTCGGCGACCAGTCGGTCCTCGACCTGGTGCGGGTCCATCATCCGGAGGTGGTCGGCCCCGGTCGGGTGCAGGCCTGGGTGGTCGGTTCGGGAAGTGGTGACGGCGCTGCCGGCACCCTGTCCGACGCGCTGAGCGACGAGGTGCCGGTGGTGGTCGACGCCGATGCGCTCGCTCACGCGCCCCAGGGTCGCGCTGACGTGGTC
>JBAVCA010000200.1:0-4884 GCA_049586475.1 Nocardioides sp. | reverse complement strand
GTGCATGTGCGCCAAGCTGCTTGACCACCGGCTCGGAGCGGTAGTTGAAGGCGGCATCGAAGCCGAGGTCGTCGGTCAGCCAGGAGACTTTGTCGTCGGTGCCCGCGGAACCGACGACGTTGGTCGCGCCGAGCTTACGAGCGATCTGTCCGGCCATGGACCCGACGGCTCCGGCTGCTCCGGAGATGAACACGGTCTCACCCTCCTGGAGGTCGGCAACGGCCTTGAGGCCGACGTAGGCGGTCAAGCCGGGCATTCCGAGCGCGCCCAGGAACGAAGAGGCTGGGGCCACCGAGGTGTCGACGGCGCGAACCGTGACTGCGTCCAGCACGGCGTGCTCACGCCAGCCCGACATGTGTTGCACCACGCTCCCGACCGGGAGGTCGTCGTACGTCGACTCCTCGACCACCCCCACGGCGCCGCCGTCGAGCGGAGCATCGATGACGAACGGCGGCACGTAGGACTTCACGTCGTTCATCCGACCGCGCATGTAGGGGTCCACCGACAAGAAGGTGTTGCGGACCAGCACCTGGCCCTCGGTCAGCGAGGGCAGCGTCGTCTCCACGGTCCGGAAATTCTCCTGGACGGGGGTGCCGTGCGGGCGGGAGGCCAGGTGGATCTCGCGTGTCGTGGTCATTGCTCTGATCCTGCCAGGAGCTGCACGCAACAGGTCCCCGCCCCCGGGGTGGGGGACAGGGACCTGTTGTACGAGCTCGGTGCAGACCTAGGTCAAGGCTGGACAGCCAGCGCGAACTCGACCTGCCCGCTGTCGTCGACGGCTGCGTCGAGGATCTTGTCGTCGAGGACGACCGCCGCCTGCTCATCCAGGTAGAGCGTGGCGCCCGCCTGCTCGACGACCTGGTCAGCGGGCTGAGCTGCATCGGCGGCAGCGATGGCGAACGACGACATGTCGCCGTCGCTGGTGATCCGAAGACCAGCGGTCTCCGGAAGGCCGGGCTGAGTGGTGATGTCTCGGACGATCGTGCTGGCGTTCTCGGTGAGGGTGAGCATGGCTCGCCTTCCTTTTGAAGTTCAGGACTCCACCACCGTGTCCGACTTGGCACGCTCGTTCAAGGTGACGCTCGTCTCGGGCGTGTCGACGACGACCTGAGAGGCTGCACCCATGACCTCTCCCTGGAAACAGGTTCCGCGCCAGGACGGTCGTCGGTTCATCGTCACCGGCGCCAACAGCGGCGTCGGGCTGGAGACCGCGCGGGCGCTCGCGGCTGCTGGTGCTCATGTCGTCCTGGCCTGCCGCGACCCTGCCAGAGGTGCCATGGCAGCCCAGTCGATCGCCGGCGAGGTCGTGGTCGCGACGCTCGACCTCTCCGACCTGGCGTCGGTGCGCCGGTTCGCCGACGGGGTGGGGGAGTGCGACGTGCTGATCAACAACGCGGGGATCATGGGCGTCCCGTTCTCGCGCAGCGCCGATGGCGTCGAGCTCCAGTTCGCCACGAATCATCTGGGCCACTTCGCCCTGACCAACCTGATGCTTCCCCGACTCACCGACCGGGTCGTGGTGGTGAGCTCGATCGCGCACCGACGAGCAGCCCTGGACCTCGACGATCTCGACTGGTCCCGGCGCTCGTACGCCGGCTTCGCCGCCTACGGGCAGTCGAAGCTGGCGAACCTGCTGTTCCTCGGCGAGCTGCAACGCCGTCTCACCGCTGCCGGCTCGACGCTGCGCGCCACCGGGGCACACCCCGGCAGCACGGCCACGTCCATCACCGCCCACACCGGACGCGGGTGGGCGACCGCCGTGGGGTCGTGGGGCCACCGGCTCGTGGGGATGTCTCCCGCCCGGGGCGCCCTTCCCACGCTCTGGGCGGCCACCCTGGACGTTCCCGGCAACACCTATCTAGGACCTGATCGCTTGCGCGAGATGCGAGGACTCCCCGTCGCGGTGGGGCGGAGCCGGACCGCGATGGACCCAGACCTGGCCCGCGCGCTGTGGTCACGCTCGGAGGAGCTCAGCGGCGTGGGCTTCGGGTGGGGGACCCTCAGTCCGCCGTGACCCCGGTCGTGATCTTCGTGACGCGGACGACCTTCTTGGGTGCGCCGTCTCCGGCGCCCCCCTTGACCCCGGCACGCGCGATCTTGTCGAGGACCTTCAAGCCGGCCGCACCGATCGACCCGAAGACCGTGTAGTCGGGCCCCAAGGGGGAGTCGTCGTACACCAGGAAGAACTGCGAGCCGTTCGTGTTCGGTCCGGCGTTGGCCATGGCCAACGTACCTTTGCCGTAGGTCTCGGAGCCGCTCAGCTCGTCGGCAAAGGAGTAGCCCGGGCCGCCGGCACCGGTGCCGGTCGGATCACCGCACTGAAGAACGAAGATGCCCTCGGTGGTGAGCCGGTGGCACACGGTGTTGTTGAAGAACTTCTGGTCGGCCAGGGAGATGAACGAGTTGACCGTGCACGGCGCCGAGGCGGCATCGAGCTTCACCGCTACCTTGCCGGCGGAGGTGGTGATGGTTGCCGGAACGGCCGTGGTCTCGCGGGGCTCGGCCGGGGGCACGTCCGCGGCACCGGATCCGTCAGCGTTGTAGGTGCACGAAGCCTCGGTGGCCGGAGACGTCGGCTCCGACGGGTCGCCGGCGGTCGCGTCGCCGATCTCCAGGAACTCGATGTCGACCGCCTCGGCGGGGGCCCCATCGCCGCTGCCGTCGGCCGTGCCGGCCTCTGCCACTGATGCCAGCACGTCGAGACCGGCCGGGTCGACCTCACCGAACACGGTGTAGGACGCAGGCAGCGGAGAGTCGCCGTAGACGAGGAAGAACTGTGATCCGTTGGTGTTCGGCCCGGCGTTCGCCATGGCCAGCGTGCCCGCGGGGTAGGTCTCGGCGCCGCTCAGCTCGTCGGCAAAGGAGTAGCCCGGGCCGCCGGCGCCCGTGCCGTCGGGGTCTCCGCACTGCACCACGAAGATGCCCGCGGTCGTCAGGCGGTGACACGAGGTGGAGTCGAAGTAGCCCTGACTGGCCAAGGAGGTGAAGGAGTTGACCGTGCAAGGAGCAGCGGCCGCATCCAGCACCAGCCCGATGTCGCCTCGGTTGGTCACCAGCGTTGCCTCGACGGTGCCGTCGTAGGCGGCCTTGGCTGACGGCGCTTCGACCTCGGTCGTCGAGACCTGTGCGTCGGAGTAGGTGCACGACGCCCCGGTCGGATTGTCGGGCTGAGGCGCGTGCGTGCGGTCAGAGCCAGTGGCACTGCTCGTGCTCGTCTCCTCGCCGCTCTGATCGCCGCACGACGTCACGACAAGGACCAGGACAGATGCGGCCACCACGCCGCGCAATCGCTTCACCATGGCGTCGATGCTAGGCGAGGGCCTGGGACCCATCGACCGACGGGTACCTCACCCCAACGGAGGAGCCGCGTCGCACTCACCTCGCTGCTGCGCTTGCCTCTGCGGGTCTCATCGTGAACATCGGACGACACGGATCAATGGTGCAGATCTGACGAACCTCGTGTGTCACGATTCCCGGGTGATTTTGCCCTCAGCGCCGGTCGCGGCCTGCGCTCCGGTGTTCGGAGCTGTCGAGCAGGTGTCGAGGCCGCTCGCCCGGCACGCGATGACGCGCGCGGGTGAGGATCCTCGACCCGAACGTCCGGAACCTGACATAATGTCACTTATCGGCGATCCGACGAAGGTCTTTGCATGGTGAAGAAGCCGCAGGCTTTTCCGTTGCTGGTCCTGGTCCTGATGATGGCTGGGTTGCTGGGTGGAACGGTGACGGCGAGCAGTGCTCGACCGAGCCTGACGCTGACGACGGCACATGACAGGGCCGCCACGAATGGCGCCGTCGAGCTCGCAGGCACCAGTGCCGAGCCGCTCCGGGAGGTCACCTTGCAGCGAAGGTCGGCTGGCCGCTGGGCGGCAGTGAAGGAAGTCCGCGATCCCGGGACGCGTTACTCCTTCACGGTCACCCCGGCTGGGAACACCGCGGCATACCGGGTCGAGGGGACGACGCTCGAAGGAAGCCGCAGGGTGTCGAAGCGGGTTGTCGTCACCACCGGCAACGCTCGCCGAACGACCCTGCCCGGAGTCCGGGAACAGATCCTCGTCGAGACCAACGCCCACCGTCAGGACGCCGGCCTGGCACCGCTCGCGCTGATCCCGGCCATGAACACGGTGGCTACCGACTGGTCCGAGGAGATGGCGAAGCGCCGCACCCTGGAACACAATCCGCAGCACGCGCGTCAGATCCCGAGCGGCTGGACCCGGGCGGGCGAGAACATCGCCTACGGCTACGACTATCACGACGTCACGACCGGGTGGTACGAGAGCCCGGGGCATCGCGCGAACCTCTTGGGCGACTACACCCACATCGGCATCGGCTACGCCGTCACCGACGACGGTGAGCCGTACTACACCCAGAACTTCGCCAAGTACTGAGCCGCCAGCCCGGCACTGGCCCGGCACTGGCCCGGCACACTGTGGCGATAGGTGGCGATAGGTGGCGATAGGTGGCGACGGTCAGGCGACCGCCGTGTCGTCCTCCTGGCGCCACTGCTCCACCCTGGACAGGAACTCCCCCGGTGCGTCCAGCATCAGGGCATGCCGGTGATCGTCGAGCACTGCCCCCGACCAGTCGCTACGACGTGCCAGCACGCGACGCAGCACCCGTGCCGGCACCAGGGCGTCGGCCGTTCCGCCCAGGACCAACGTCGGCACCTTGATCATGTCGATAGCACGGTAGGTGCGGCGAGGATCGAGCCACAGCCCGGCGATGGAACGAGTCGACTCCAGCAACGCCCGCTTGTGGTCGACGACTTCCTGCTCGTCACGGGGTCGCGAGTCGGCGGCCATCACCTCGAGGAGCGCTGGCCGGATGCCCGCGGGGTCGGTGAAGATCAACCGCATCAGCTGATGGGTCCGTCGCGCCGGGACT
>JBAVCA010000199.1:0-3743 GCA_049586475.1 Nocardioides sp. | reverse complement strand
AGCGCCGTGCGGATCAGTCCGACGTGGGGGCTGCCGGTCGGGCTGGGGGCCATCCGCACCCGGACGGTCGGGTCGGGGGTGCTCGGGGTCTTCAACGTCGTGCCACCTTGTTGGTCAGTGCTCCGAGACCGGCGATCGAGACCTCGACCTCGTCACCGACCTCCATCGGACCGACACCCTCAGGGGTGCCGGTGAGGATGACATCCCCGGGCAGGAGCGTCATCACGCTCGAGGCGTAGGCGATCAGCGCCGGAATGTCGAAGATCATGTCGGCGGTCGAGCCGTCCTGGACGACCTCACCATTGAGGTGGGTCTGGATGCTGACGCCGTCGATGAAGTGTTGCGGGTCGAGGTCTGTCTCGATCCACGGACCCAGCGGACAGAAGGAGTCAAAGCCCTTGGCGCGGGTGAACTGGACGTCCAACTTCTGCAGGTCGCGGGCCGTCACGTCGTTGCCGATGGTGTAGCCGTAGATCACGTCGGTGGCCTGCTCAGGCGGCACGTCCCGACAGATCCGGCCGATGACCACCGCAAGCTCGCCCTCGTAGTGGAGGTTCGTGGTCTGCGGTGGGTAGAAGATCGGGTCGCCGGGCCCGGACACGCTGGTGTTGGGCTTGAGGAACATCAGCGGCTCGGCCGGCACCTCGGAGCCCATCTCGGCCGCATGCGCGGCGTAGTTGCGCCCGATGCCGACGACCTTGCTGCGCGGCAGCACGGGGGCCAGCAGGCGGACGTCGGCGAGCTTGTGCTCGGTGTCGAGGAGCTTGAGGCCGACGTACATCGGATCACCGGCCAGCGCGACCAGGACCGCGTCCTCCTCGGGCTGGCCGAAGTCGTCGAGCTCTCCGGAGAGCACTCCGTAGCTGGGTTCGTCACCGGTGGTGAATCTCGCGATACGCACGTGACGAGCCTATCGGCCGGGACACAGACCGTTGCTTCTCCGCCTCGACGGCTGCTCGACAGTCACTCTCGTCCGCGGCGTCTCCCATCGGCGCTGCCGCGCGCGCACTGGGTCACTCAGCTCGCCAGCACCCGCAACCAGCGGATGCGACCCTCGATCGGGCCCGGCCCATACCTGGCGAGCAGCGCCTCAGCTCCGAGCCGGGTGCCTGTCTCCGGGTCGAGCGACGAGTGCGCATCGAGCATCCCGCGCATCGGTGTGCCCTGGCAGTAGGCGAGGGCGGCATCGGCCGCCGTGCTGCGGCTGACGCCCTCGACCCACTCACAGGTCACCGAGCTGAAGCCGACCCCGGCCAGCTCGCTGCGCAACAGCTCCTCATCATGAAGCCCGTGCGGGGTCCGCTCCATGAACAGCAGCGGCTCCTGGGGCGCTGCGGCGACCAGGGCTTCGGTGATGACGCGGGCGAAGTCGTTGGTGGCCAGGGAGTCCCAGGTGTTGAGGGCGTACGTCCCGCCGTCCCGCAGGACCCGCCGAGCCTCGGCGAAAGCCTGCGGGCGATCGGGAAAGAACATCACCCCGAACTGGCAGGCGACCACGTCGAAGGAGTCGTCGGCCAGCTCCAGCTGCTGCGCATCCGCGCATTTCCAGACCACGTTGCTCCCCTCCGGCACCGTACGGGCGGCAATCGCAAGCATCGGTTCGTTGAGGTCCGTGGCCACGATCCGAGCACCTGGGCACCGGGCGACGACGGCGCGGGTGAGGACCCCCGTGCCGGCAGCGATCTCGAGGAGGTCGGAGGGATCGAGGGCCGCGATCTCCTGCGCGAGGTCGGCTGCCCCCTGCTCGAAGATCATCGGCACCATCAGTGCCTCGTAGAGATCTGGCACTGTGCCGATGAACGCACGATCGTCCTCGTGACTGCTCATGACGTGGAATGTAGACCTGAATCGGCGCTCCTGACAGCCCGCCGGCCAGTCGGGAGCCAGGTCAGTCGCCCCAGCCCATCGGGAAGACCTCGAAAGCAGCAGCGAGCGGAACGCCGAGGCGCTGGCCGGTGGCCCGCGCGCCGCCCTCGAGGAACTCGCGGGCATCGAAGTGCTCCCAACCAAGGCCGTCGATGTAGGCGCGGTGCGCCTCGAGGGAAGCCACCCCTGCGTCGAACGTCGCGCTCGTGTCGACCGCGTGGTCCGACTGCGGAGAGCCGAATGCCCACACCGCGCGGACCTTCTCCCACTTCGTCAGGGCCTGCGAGCCGTCGCGCCCGGGGGCGAGCTGCTCAGGGAAGATCCACCGGTTACCGGCGTCGCGGACCGCGTCGAGGACCGCCTTGCCGACCGCGATGTGGTCGGCCTGGTTGAGGTTGGACCCGCCCCAGGTGTCACGTGGATTGCCGGTGATCACGATGTCGGGCTGGTGACGGCGCACGACTTCGGCGATCGCGGCGCGCAACGCGACCCCGTACTCGAGGACGCCGTCGGGAAGACCGAGGAATTCCACGACGTCCACGCCCACGATCCGTGCAGACTCGACCTGCTCGGCCTCTCGTATCCCTCGACATTCCTCGGGCGCCAGGGCGTCGATGCCGGCCTCTCCGGAGGTCACCATGCAATAGACGACGTCTTTGCCCTGTCCGGTCCAGCGCGCGATCGCCGCGGCGGCCCCGAACTCGAGGTCGTCGGGGTGGGCCACCACACACAAGGCCCGCTCCCACGACTCGTCGAGAGGCTCCAGAGGCTCCGGCTCATCTCTCATGCAGCAATCGTGGCACCGACCCAGGTTGCGCGACAGGGGCGTGAGCGAGTTGGCTCGCACCATGCCCCGGGCCGAGATCGTCACCATCGACGACCGGCATCGCCGGGTGCTGCGCGCCACACGCCGTCACGACGCGATCACCGTCGTCGCCGACTTCATCTTCGGCACCACGCCGGTCGAGACCCTTCGCGCGGTGCAACGTGTCGACTGAAGCCGTCGCGGGGGCCTTCGCGCGGACCCTTGCTGGGGTTCTCGACGAAGCAGCGTGGCGCGAGCGGGCCATCGTGCACGCGGCACGGGTAGATGCGTTCGTCCGGCCGCACCTCGAGCGGCGTGACACCCAGGTCAAGCATCCGGTGCACGACTTCCTCTTCACCTACTACTCCCAGCGCCCTGCTCAGCTTCGCCGTTGGCACCCCGGCTCCCAGGCCAGCCTGAGCGGTGGCGCTACCGACTACGCGCACCTCAAGGGCTACACCGCCGACGGCGCGGACGCCCACGTCGATCCGTCCTACGTCGTCTTGCAACGGCCGCTGATCGAGGCACTGCACCGCCTCCTCGCCGCCACCGCCTCCCGCCCAGCGCACACGGGATGCTTCGGGCTGCACGAGTGGGCGATGGTCTACCGGTTGGCCGACGACGAGACCCGTCACGCCGACTGGCCGCTGCGTCTCGGTGGCGACGGCACCGACGCGGTGGTCGAGTCACACCGGATCGCCTGCTCGCACTTCGACGCCTTCCGCTTCTTCACCCCCGCGGCTCAGCCGCGCAATACCCTCTCCCCCGGCCGTGACGACCGCCCCGACTTCGAGCAGCCGGGCTGCCTGCACGCCGGGATGGACCTCTACAAGCACGCCTTCCGGCTGACGCCGATGATCTGCTCGGACCTGGTGGCCGACTGCTTCGAGCTGGCGCGCGAGATCCGGGTGCTCGACATGCGAGCGGCGCCGTACGACCTGACGGGGCTGGAGATCGATGGCGAAGCCTTCGAGCCGGTCCGGGTCGAGACAGTCGAGGGCAAGCGGTACTACGCCGAGGCGCAGGCGGCGTTCGCCGAGCGGGGCGCACCGCTGCGAGCCCGGCTGATCGC
>JBAVCA010000198.1:0-6554 GCA_049586475.1 Nocardioides sp. | reverse complement strand
ATCACCGCCACGGTGCCGTCCGGAGACTGACTCGGCTTGGCTGGGGGTTGTCGCCGTACCCGGGCCGCCCTTGTAACTCACCGTTCAGCTCTCTATCCAGCCCGTCGACGGGCTTGATAGAGAGCTGAACGGTGAGTTACAAGCGGATGGAGCCGTCAGCCGGGGTCGGCGGGGGCGTCGGTAGGCGGGGTGCCGTGCTCGGGGAAGGTGCTCTCGGTGCTGGCGTCCTCGACGAGGCAGGACCTGCAGAAGTCTTCGCCGAACGGCGTGAGGTGGATGCTGCGGCGGACCGCCTTGGCGAACTTGACCGAGTCCATCGCTGCGAGGACGTCGGGCTGGGCCTCGAGGACCTGGTACTCCATCGGGTCGCGCAGGCTCTCCCGGGAGAACCACACCAAGCCGAGGCGGAAGAGGTTGTTGAGGTATGCCGGGACGTGGTCGACGTGGCGTAGTCCCGCGCGCGGTCCGATCATGGTCAGGCCGGGCGCGATCAGCTGGGAGCTCACCAGGCCGATCGGGCCGCCCGTGCGGATGTCGACGCTCGGCTGCGGACCGCCCGTGGTGAGGAGCATCAGGATGCGCGCCTCGTCCGGAGCCAGCTCGGTGAGGATGCGCTCGTAGGCGGGATGGCCCTCCTCGGTGCTCCAGACGTCACGGGAACGCTCGAGCAGATCCTGACCGCGCTTGCGCAGCGACGGCGAGACCCGGGACCCGGCGACCTGGGACTCTTCGTCCCCGTCGTGCTCCGCGATCCCGCCGAGACGGTGACCGGCGGCGAGCAGTGCGGAGCCCACCGGGGTGCCGTGGGTGACCGAGCGCGCGAGCTCGGTGACGACGGTGACGGCTTGACCGGCGTCGCGGGCCAGCGCAGCGGCCTCCTGCTGGTTGGTCAGGGCCCGACCGACGCGCAGCCACGACTTCGCGGAGGTCTTCAGCCCCCACTCGGTGGTGTGCCAGGCAGCGTGTGCGGCGACCCGGGCGAGGCCGGGCAGGGAGTCGACGACCTCGGGATGAAGCAGCTCGGAGGGTCGTGACCGCTCTGGCGTGTTCGGGTCGCGCTCGTCAGACGATCGCAGCGGGTCGGACGGATCTTCGGGACTGGGCACGCGTCACGCTCCTTGTACGCCGAAGACAGCCAGGTGCAGGAATCCTCCGGCGGCTCCCATGATCGCGCCGTGAGCGTAGAGCATCCACTCATCCTCCTTGATCGCCGATCGCATCATGTCGACGAAGTCCTGCGGGGGCAGCTCCTTGGTACGTCGCGCCACCAGCTCCCGGATCTTGTCGGCCTGCTGCGCGCTGAACTCCGGATCGCGGAACGGGGTGATGGTGCGACCCACCGCCTCCCGAGCGACCGACTCGCGGATCGTGTCGAACCGGCTCGACCCCATCGCGACCCGCAGGGCCCCCCGGGCCGGGCCGGCGGCCTGGTCGATGGCGGGCCGCATCGCGGTGGCGAGCATCTGCCTGGTGCGGTCGCCGCGTGGACCGTCCAGAAGGAAGTTGCCGATCCGCTCGAGGGTGATGACGTCGTCGGCGATGATCTGGGCATAGACCTCGGCTGCCTCGTCCTGTCGACGCGGAAACAGTCCCTGGACCGGGATCCCAAGGATGCGTCGGGGCTCCGGCGGCTCGAAGATCAGCCACATGCCCAGAGCGTTGGTGATCCACCCGACGATCACGCCCAGCACCGGCAGCAGGTACCACTGGTGAAAGATGCTGTCGATGATCGCCACCGGTACGCCGAGCAGAAAGCCGAAGACGAACCCGAAGCGCACCATCAGGTCGAGCTCGCGCTGACCGAAGTCGCGAAAGATCCGCACGACCAGCTCCGGGTTCTCCTGGAAGTGGTCGATCACCATGATCTTGGGGTCGAGCAGCTGGTCGATGTGGATGCCGATCTCGTCGGTCACCCGCCCGACCACGCTGGGCAGCTGAGCCTGGACGCGGCCGTAGACCGCCTCCTTGACCGCTCGCGGCAGGTCGCCCCACAGTCGAGGGTGCTCGGCGCTCATCACCTGGTCGACGAGCCCGGGAACCTCAGGGCGGAAGGTCGCCACGATGTGCTCGGCGATCTTGTCGGGCTCGAGCTGCTGGTAGAACTCGCCCGGCGTACCCAGCTTGGCGATCGCCTTGTCCACTGCGATCGAGCCCATCTTCGCGGCTCGCGCAGGCACGATGCCCTGCCATCCGATCCCACCCTGCAGCACCCCGGGCACTTCCTGGATCTTGCGGGGCAGCACCCGGGACAGCTCGATCATCCCCGGCACCCGGACCCCGCGGAAGCGCAGCGGCGAGAAGAGCATCACCAGCCCGGACCAGTTGATGGCCCAACCCACCAGGCCGGTGAAGAGCGGGATGCTGAGAAAGGGGATCCACTCGATGTCGGCGACGTGATCGGTCACCGCGTCGAACAACCAATCCACGAGATCGCCCCTCCCCGTCCAGGCGACCCCGTCGTCGCCCGGTCACGGCAGCGTAGTCTCCTGCGCTACCGGGCGGTCTGTTTGATGCGACACACTGTCGCACTCACCCGATCACGCTTGAGACGGCGCGACCGGGCTGCGGTGGCTAGCGGTTGCGCCGCCACACGACGACCGAAGCGTCGGTCGAGGTGGCCCGCAGGACCGGCAGCCGGTTGGGACCGACCTCCGGCTGGCGCGCCACGAGCGCTTGCTGCAGCGCCGCCCGGGTGGCGGCGAGCTCAGCCTGGAGCTCGGCATTGCGGGCGGCGAGTGCGACGCCGCGGTGCTCGAGCTCGAGGATCCGGCGGACTCCCTCGATGCCGATCCCGGACGAGGTGAGCTGTGCGATCGAGCGCAGCAGGTCGATGTCACGCGAGGAGTAGCGGCGCCCGCCACCGCCGGTGCGACCGGGCGTGATCAGCCCCAGACGCTCGTAGGTGCGCAAGGTCTGCGGGTGCAGCCCGGTCAGCTCAGCGGCGACACTGATCACGTAGACGGCAGCCTCAGGCGCCGGGCCCTGCGGGAACGGCGTACCAGGCCCACCGGTAGGACCGGCGGTCGGATCGACCATCACGCCTCCTCGAACAGCGCCGCTCGTAACGGCTTGGCCGCCGTGGCTGCACGGTAGCTCTCGACGGCGGCCCGGGCCTGCTCATCGAGGACCGCCGGCACGTGGACCTCTACGGTCGCCAGCAGGTCGCCGCGCGAACCGTCGGCCTTCGGCGCTCCCTTGCCGCGGACCCGGAACGCACGCCCGTTGGGCGTGCCGGCCGGGATCCGCAACGTCACCGGCGCGCCGCCCAGGGTCGGCACCTTGATCTCGGAGCCGAGGGCCAGCTCGTCGAAGCCGACCGGGACGTCGATGGTGAGGTTGTCGTCCTTGCGCCCGAACAACCGGTGCGGGGCGACCTTGACCGCGACGAACAGGTCGCCGGCCGGACCGCCGTCCTCACCGGCGGCACCCTTGCCGCGCAACCGGATGCGCTGACCGTCCTTGACCCCCGCCGGGATCCGCGCCTGGATGGTGCGGGCCGAGGAGCCACGCCCGCTGCCGTGGCAGGTGGGGCAGGCGTCGTCGTAGACGAGCTGGCGTCCGCCGCAGGCCGGGCAGGTCTCGTTCATCGAGAACGCGCCACCCATGCTGGCGGTGACGTAGCCGGCGCCCTGGCACGTCGCGCAGATGTGGGGACGGGTGCCGGGCTTGCCGCCCGTGCCCGAGCACGAGGGGCACGCCGCGTCCGAGGTGAGCCGCAGCGAGATGGTGACCCCGTCGATCGCGTCGGAGAACCCGATCGTGGCACTCGTCTCGACGTCGGCACCCTTGCGTGGGCGACGCGCCTGCTGGGTACGGCGACCGCCGCCGCCCCCGAAGAGATCGCCGAACATGTCGCCGATCCCGCCACCCGCACCGCCACGCTCCCGCATGAGGTCATCGAGGTTGAACCCACCGCCTCCGGCGCCGGGGAACCCGCCGCCGCCGCCACTTCCGTAGAGGTGGCGCATCTCGTCGTACTTGGACCGCTTGTCGGGGTCCCCGACGACGTCGTAGGCCTCGGCCACCTGCTTGAAGGTGTCGTGCTTCGCGGTGTCGCCGGGGTGGGAGTCGGGGTGGTTGTCCTTGGCGAGCTTGCGGTAAGCCTTCTTGATGTCGGCTGCGGCGGCGTCCTTCTTCACACCGAGCACGGCGTAGAAGTCTTTCTGTGCCCAGTCGGCGCGGAAGCCGTCGTTGCCCTGGTTGCCCGCCATGTCACCCCTCCTCTCGTGTCGACATCGAGATCAGGCCGGCTCGACGGTGAGGACCTGCGCGGCCCGCACGACCCGGTCGCCGATCTTGTAACCGGCCTTGACGACCTGCTTGACCGTGGTGACCGTGGCCTCCGGGTCCGGACCCAGGCTCGACAGCGCCTCGTGGACGTTCGGGTCGAACGCCTCACCGGGAGCGCCGAACTTGATCAGCCCCGACGAGGCGACCGTGCGCTCGAGCTGGTCGGCCACGGTGGTGAGACCGGCGTCGACCTCTCCGTGCTCGCGGGCCCGGTCGATGGTGTCGAGCACCTCGGTGATCGGCGCGAGCGCGGCGTACGTCGCGTTCTGCTTGATCAGGTCTCGGTCCCGCTCGACGCGACGCTTGTAGTTGAGGAACTCCGCCTGCAAGCGCTGCAGGTCCAGGGTGCGTTCCTCGAGTGCCATCACCGCGACGACGAGCTCGTCAGACTCGGCACCCTCGACACCCTCGACATCCTCGCCGGCTGCGGCGTCTTCTCCGGCCTCGAGGTCGGAGGGCTCCAGCGGGCCGCCCTCCTCGAGCCAGTCGGAGATCCCGCTGATGTCGTCACCGGGCGCAGTGTCCCCGGCCGGGGCCGAGGCCCCCTCCTGCTGGAGGGGAGCCTCGACCTCGGTCTCGTTGGGCATCTCGCCGGCAGCGTCGCCGAAGCTGCCCTCGTTGGTCCCGTCGTGGGTCCCGTCATTGGTTCCGTCGTGGGCTGAGGTCACTTGGACTCGCCCTCTGCGGCGTCAGCGCTCTCACCCTCGGTGGGCTCGTCGACGACCTCGGCGTCGACCACGTCGGCGTCGACGATGTCCTCGTCGGCGTCCCCGGTCGCACCCGTGGCGCCGCCGGCAGCGGCTTGGTCGGCCTCGGCGGCGGCATACATTGCTGCGCCCATCTTCTGGCTGGACTCGCCGAGCTTGCTCACGGCCGTGGTGATCTCCTCGGCAGCGGCCTCCTCGTTGGCGAGGACGCTCTTGAGGGCCTCCAGGTCGGCGCCGACCTCGGTCTTGACGTCCTCGGGAAGCTTGTCGTCGTTGTCACCGAGGAACTTCTCGGTGGTGTAGACGAGCTGCTCGGCCTGGTTGCGCGACTCGACGGCCTCGCGACGCTTGGCGTCCTCCTCGGCGTACTCCTCGGCCTCCTTGACCATCCGGTCGATGTCGTCCTTGGACAGCGCGGAGCCGCCGGAGATCGTCATCGACTGCTCGCGACCGGACGCGGTGTCCTTTGCGGAGACGTGCACGATGCCGTTGGCGTCGATGTCGAAGGTGACCTCGATCTTCGGCACCCCACGCGGGGCCGGCGGCAGGCCGGTCAGCTCGAAGTTGCCGAGCGACTGGTTCTGCGACCACATCTGGCGCTCGCCCTGGGCGACCTTGATCTCGACCGACGGCTGGTTGTCGTCAGCGGTGGTGAAGACCTCCGACCGCTTGGTCGGGATGGTGGTGTTGCGCTCGATGAGGTTGGTCATCACGCCACCCTTGGTCTCGATGCCCAGCGACAGCGGGGTCACGTCGAGGAGCAGGACGTCCTTGACCTCGCCCTTGAGGACACCGGCCTGAAGCGCAGCACCGACCGCGACGACCTCGTCGGGGTTGACGCCCTTGTTGGCTTCCTTGCCACCGAGCAGCTCCTTGACGAGCTCGCTGACGGCGGGCATCCGGGTCGAGCCACCCACCAGCACGACGTGGTCGATGTTGGCGATCGCGACGCCACCGTCGGCCAGGACGCTCTTGAACGGCGCCTTGGTGCGCTCGAGCAGGTCGGCGGTGAGCTTCTGGAACTCGCTGCGCGTCAGGCGCTCCTCGAAGTGCAGCGGGCCGGACTCGCCGTGGGTGATGTAGGGCAGGTGGATCGTGGTGTCACTGGAGCTCGACAGCTCGATCTTGGCCTTCTCAGCGGCCTCCTGGAGGCGCTGCTTGGCGATCTTGTCGGCCGACAGGTCGACGCCGTTGTTGGCCTTGAACGTCTTGACCATCCACTCGACGACCTTGTTGTCCCAGTCGTCTCCACCGAGCTCGTTGTCGCCCGAGGTCGCCTTGACCTCGACGACGCCCTCACCGATCTCGAGCAGGGAGACGTCGAAGGTGCCGCCACCGAGGTCGAAGACGAGGATCGTCTGGTCGTCACCCTTGTCGAGGCCGTAGGCGAGTGCAGCCGCCGTGGGCTCGTTGACGATGCGGCTGACGTTGAGGCCGGCGATCTCGCCGGCTTCCTTGGTCGCCTGGCGCTGCGAGTCGGAGAAGTAGGCCGGCACGGTGATGACCGCGTCGGTGACCGGCTCACCGAGGTAGGCCTCGGCGTCGCGCTTGAGCTTC
>JBAVCA010000197.1:0-9513 GCA_049586475.1 Nocardioides sp. | reverse complement strand
GAGCGATGCCGACCGTGGTCGGCACCGCTCCCACGACCTGACCCGGGGTCCCGGGCCAGGCCGCGGCTCAGCGCTTGACGAGCTGTGCGGCCTGCAGGAAGACCACCCTGCCGTTGATGGAGTCGCTGTCGATCGTGTCGGGATCGGAGGCGGCGTACTCGCCGGCGACCTCGACCGTGTAACGACCCGCCTTCACGCCTTTGATCAACGTCGAGGTGACGCCGGTCGAGTAGAAGACGTCGGTCTCCGTGGCGCCGACGACGTTGCCGGCGGAGTCCTTGACCACTCCGGTGAAGCTGGCGAGGTTGGTAGCGATGCCGGGTGTCGGGTAGACGATCGCGACCTTGAGGGCCGTGGTTCCCCGGCGGACCTGGACCGCGAAGGTGCGTGAATAGCTGCCGGCGACCGTGAGGAGGGGGGCGTCCTCCTGCCACAGATCGGCGCGCTTGACCTGCCAGGCATCCTGGCCGCGGAGCCGGGTGTCGGCCCGACGCTGCGCCTTGCCGAGCTTGGCCTTCCACGCCTTCGAGAGTACGAGGGCGACTGCGCGGTCGAGGTTGACGTGACCGTACCCGACCTGCGACGACGGCAGCCGGTTGCCGTCGAGCGTCACCGGGCTGGCAGTAGCGGTCATTGCCTTCAGCACCTGCGAGTAGCCCAGACGGGGGTTGGCCTGCAGCAGCACCGCGGCCGCGCCTGCGACGTGCGGAGAAGCCATGGACGTGCCGCTGGCCGATGCGTTCTCGCCGGGGGCGCACGGCCCGATCACGGTGCCCGCGGTGTCGCAGGACGACGAGATGTCGACTCCCGGCGCCATCACGTCGGGTTGAGTGTTGCCGATCCGATCGCCGGTGAACACCGTGTGACCGTCCCTGCCGATCGCGGAGGCGTTGCCGTTGTCGAACTCAAGACCGTTGGAGGAGAAGCCTCCCCGCTCGCGCGCCAGGTCGCCGGCGGCGACCGAGATCACCCACGGCGCCTGGTTGAAGGGCGAGACGCTGGCCTCGGCGTCCTCGGAGCCGGAGTTGCCGGCCGAGAAGACGGTCACGATGCCCTTGCGAGACACCGCCCTCGTGGCGACGTTGACCGGGTCGCGAGGGTCGAACTGACGGAAGGAGTTGCCCCAGGAGTTGTTGATGACGTCGATGCCGAGCTGGTTGGGCTGGTCCAGGATGTAGTCGAACGCCGTCACGACCGCGGTGGTCGTGATCACGGCGCCGATGGCGAAGCAAGCCAGCTCGGCGTCCGGAGCCACCCCGAGGTGGTCACCTCCGGTGTGCCCGTCGGCGGCGATGATGCCGGCGACGTGGGTGCCGTGACCGCTGCCCAGGTCGCTGTTCTGATAGGGCGGCAGCACGGTCGGTACGACGAGCGCGGGGCTGGTCCCGGCGTTGACGTACTCCGGGCTCACCAGGGTCACGTTGTGGACGACGTGGTCGGCCAGGTCGGGGTGCGAGGCGTCGCAGCCCGAGTCGATGACGCCGACGGTGACGCCCTTGCCGGTGAGACCCCTCGAGCGGAGCTGCTGCGCGGCGCCGGCTCGTGACGACATGGTGTCGCTCGACTCGGTGTCGAGGTAGGTGAGGGTCTCGTCAGGGTAGACGTCGTTGCCGAGGCCGGACGTCACGCTGGAGACCAGCTGTGCGGGCGTCCCTGCGACGAGGGCGAGTGGCAGCTGCGACATCGGCTGGACGACGAGTCCGAGCCTCTGCAACGCGCGCACCTGGGCTGTATTCGGGACAGCGTCGAAGGACACGATGCCGCGCTCCGCAGCCGAACCGAGCGCTAGTAGCCGGGACAGGCCCGGCAGGGCGGGAGTGGTGGAGGTGGAACTCAGCGTTCCGGTGGCCGCGGTGGCGGCGTACGGGCTCATGGCGGACAAGGGGAGGGCGACGACCGTGGCGCAGGTGAGCGCGACGAGCCGAAGACGCAGGCGGGGCATGGTGGAGGTGGTCCCTTTCGGTTGGTCCTGGCTCAACGGCTCGGGCCCGCCCGGGGTTACGTGGAGATGCGAGTGCGGCTGCTGCTGACCTGTGTTCTCAGCCCTGCGTCTGTCGGGCGCGGTAGGCGGCTACCGCGTTGCGGTTGCCGCACGTGGTCGAGCAGAACCGCCGTGAGCGGTTGCGCGACAGATCGAGCACGACGCCGTCGCAGTCCTCGTCTGCGCACAGACCGAGCCGGGAGAGCTCGTCGGCGCGGATCAGGTCGACCATCGCCATCGCCGTTTCCACCCGGATCCGCTTCGGGAGCGCTTCGTCGTGCGAGACCGCGTGCAGGTGCCAGTCGAAACCGTCGTGGCGCAGGAGCTGGGGGAGTGCCTGTTCCTCGAGAAGCATCTGGTTGACCAGGCCGGCGGCGTCCTCCCGGCCAGCGACGAGGAGCGTCCGCAGCTCTCCTCGCAGTGCTCGGACGGCCTCCAGCTCGGCGACATCCTCGTCGTGGCGACCCGAGTAGTCGTAGGACGCGTAGAACTCCGACAGCTCGGCGACCGTCGTCAACGAGTCCGGCTCGAGGGCCGAGTTGACGAGCACCACCGCGGATTGCAGGGCCAGCTCCACGTCATGACTGAATACCACTTTGACAGATTACCGCAACATGCTTAATGTCATGACTCATGAGCACGTTGACGGATGACACCGCTGTGGCCCGGGCCGGCTCGCCTCGAGCAGCCTCCGGGCTGGTCATGGCTCTCGCGTCAGCGGTGGCGTTCGGCATGGCAGGCGCGCTGGCGCGTCCCCTGCTCGAAGCCGGGTGGAGCCCCGGGGCGGTCGTGCTGGTCCGGATCGCGCTCGGCGCGCTGATCGTCGTGCCGTTCGGTATCCGTTCGCTGCGGGGGGACTGGTCGCCGGTGCGCCGCAACGCTCGGCTGATCGTGGCGTACGGCGTGCTGGCGGTGGCCGGCGCCCAGTTCTGCTACTTCTCAGCGGTCTCCTACATGCAGGTGGCGCCCGCGTTGCTCATCGAGTACACCGCGCCCGTGGCGGTCGTCGGATGGCTGTGGCTACGGCATGGGCAGCGACCCGGTCTGATCACGCTGGCCGGCGGCGCGGTCTGCGCGCTCGGGTTGATCCTGGTGCTCGATCTCTTCTCTGGTGCAGGCGGTCTGAGTGTGGCCGGAGTGCTGTGGGCGCTGGCCGCGATGGTCGGGCTTGCGGCCTACTTCGTGCTCAGTGCCGACGACCGCACCGGACTCCCGCCCCTCGCGCTCGCAGCGGGTGGTCTCGTCGTCGGTGCCGCGGTCCTGGGAGCACTGGGGCTGGTCGGGCTGATGCCCGTGCGCGCGACGGACGGGCCGGTCAGCTACGCGGGCCTGGAGGTGGCGTGGTGGGCGCCGCTGGCCCTGCTCGGGCTCGTCTCCGCTGCGATCGCCTACGTCACCGGCATCGCTGCCGCGCGACAGCTCGGCTCGCGGCTGGCATCGTTCGTGGCACTCAGCGAGGTCGTCTGCGCCGTGGCCTGGGCGTGGCTGCTGCTGGGCGAGCTGCCCGGTGCGGTGCAGCTAGGCGGGGGTGTGCTGGTCCTGGTCGGTGTCGTCGGGGTGAAGCTGGGCGAGCCGGCCTCGTTGCCCAGTGAGCCGCTACCCCTCTAGCGCTGGTCCTGCCGCTTCACGACCACTTCGCGCAGCACCATCAGGACCGCTGCCGCGGTGGGGATCGCCAGCAGGGCGCCGACGACACCGAGCAGCGCCGCGCCGACGAGAGCGGCGATCACGATGACCGCGCCCGGCACGTCGACCGAGCGCTGCATCACCCGCGGATAGATGACGTAGTTCTCGATCTGCTGGTAGGCGAGGTAGAAGATCGCGCAGATGACGCCGGTCTGGACGTCGGTGGCGAACGCGATGGCAGTCACGATGACGGCGCCGATCGTGGCGCCGATCATCGGAATCACGTCGAGGAGGGCCACCACGAAGGCGAGCGCCACGGCGTACTCGCCCAAACCGATGGCGAAGAGGAACACCAGCGAGGACAACCCGGCAGCGAGCCCCACGATGAAGGCACCGGAGACGTAGCCGCCGATGTTGCGGATCACCCGGTCGCCGAGCTTGGTCACCCGATCACGCCGCGAGGCAGGGGCGAGGTTGTAGAAGGCGTTCTTGGTGATCTCCAGCGAGGCCAGGAAGTACAGCGTCAGCACGATCACGATGAAGACGTTGAACAGTGCTGAGACGACCTTGAGCCCGAACCCGAGTGCCCCGCCGAAGAGTCCGCTGACGAAGTCACCGTTCGCGACGTAGTCCTCGACCTTCGAGATGACGTCGTACTCCTCGTCGAGGTCGCGGACCCGTTGATTCTCCTGGAGGCGGTCCAGCCACTCCGGCACGTTGTCGGTCAGCGCGGCGACCTGGTCGGTGATCACGGGGACGATCGCTACGATGAAGAGCGCGACCGCGCCGAGCGCCGCCACGATCACGACCGTGACGGCCCCCACGCGCGGGACCCCGCGGCGTTCGATGAACTCCACCGCCGGATTGAGCCCAGCTGCGAGGAAGAGCGCGACCACGACGAGCAGCAGCACTGAGCTGATGCCGACCACGGCCTGGAACAGGAACCAGGCGAGGAGCACGCCGAGCCCGCCGACGAAGCCGATGAAGAACGGGTTACGACGGGAGAACGGCGCTCCGAGCTCGCCGAGGTCGTCGGCATCGGTGAAGATCCCCACGTGCTCGCCGTGCTCCTGGTGCGCGCCATGCTGCCGGGGCGCGTCGTGCTCACCCCGCTTCCCGGGGCGTGTGACCCGGTCCGCCGCTTCGGCGGGGTCCGGGCCGTGGCTCAACTCTCGTCCTCGGCAAACCCGGCGACCACGTCGCGCAGGGAGGCGAGCTGAGCGGTGATCGCGTCGCGGCGCTTGACCAGTCGGTCGAGCTCGGCCTTGGTGGCAGCGATCTCGCGCTGAGCGGTGTCGTCGCTGGCCGTGCTGAGCTGCTCAGCCTTGTGCTGGGCGGCCGCCACGATCTGCTCGGCCTCGCGTCGCGCGCGGTTGAGCAGCGCCTCGGACTCGGTCGAGGCGGCGGCGCGGTTGGTGGTCGCCTGCTGGGAGGCAGCTGTCGCCCGCTCCTCGGCGGCCTGCGCGCGCTGCTCGGCTTCCTCGACCAGCCGCTTCGTCTCGGAGACCGCGCTGTTGTGGTGGTCGGTGGCCTCGCGAGCCAGACGCTCCTTCTCGACAGCCAGGGTGCGGCGCGCCTCCTGCACCTCGCGGTCAGCAGCGGCGCGGGCCTGCTCGACCTCGCGGGTTGCGCCGGTGCGCATCTCCGAGGTCTCCTGCTGGGCCGCCAGACGCGTCTGGTCGGCCTCGCGCTTCGCGGCAGCGACGAGGTCGGCCGCCTCGCTCTGGGCGAGCGTGCGCTCCTGCTCGGCGTCGGCGACCATGCGCGAGCGGGTCTCGTCCAGCTCGCGCAGCTGGACGACCTTCATGTCCTCGATCTCCCGGGTGGCGTCGGAGCGGATCGCTCGGGCGTCACGCTCAGCCTGCGCCCGGATCTCCGCGGCGTCGGCCTGGGCCACCTCGCGAATCTCGTCGGCCTCCTCCTCGGCCAGGCGGAGCATGGTGCTTGCTCGGCCGCCGAGACCGGCGTACGAGGGAGACTTGATCTCCGCCATGTCTGACTTGTGCTGCTCGAGTGCAGCCTCCAGCTCGAGGACCCGGGCCTCGGACTGAGTCAGACTTGCGCTCAGCCCGGCCTTCTCGCTGCTGAGCTGGTGCACCCGGGAGTCGACTGCTGCCCGGTCGTAGCCGTTGCGACGCACCACAGGGAACGCGTCCGTCCCGCCGATGGAGGATGCGGACTGCGGACCGCTCGCCTGGCCGCTCGTCGGGGCGGAGGCCTGCTGTCCTGCTGGCTTCGGTGGGAGCACGGGGCGTCGCTGGGTCGATGCCGCACTCGGCGAGGACTCGGCGGCCGGCGATACCGGCGGCTGCTTGCGGATCGCCGGGATGACCTGGGTCGTCTCGCCGGCAGGGTCCGAGCTGTGCCCCGACCGACCGTCGGGCTGCTGAGCCTCGTCGGGATCCTGGTCGAAAATGGACAGGCCCTGGTCACTCATGAAGTGGTCCTCGCATCGCTTGGGGGTGGCGATCGCCATGATCCCCGATCGCACCGACGAAACCCAACCGCAACCCACCCGGGGTTCCTAAGAATTTCCCCGGGTGGGCAGGTGGCGCGCTCAGACGCCGCGGAAGCGGTTGATCTTGTCCAGGTGCTGAGACCGCAGCTCGGGGTTCGTCACGCCCAGGCCCTCCTCGGGCGCGAGGCAGAGCACCCCGACCTTGCCCTGGTGCTTGTTGTGGTGAACGTCGAGCGCTGCCTGGCCGACTTCGTCGAGGGAGTAGGTCTTCGACAAGGTCGGATGGATCATTCCCTTGGCGATGAGACGGTTGGCCTCCCACGACTCGCGGTAGTTGGCGAAGTGGGAGGAGATGATCCGCTTGAGGTTCATCCACAGGTAGCGGTTGTCGTACTCGTGCATGTAGCCGGTGGTCGAGGCGCAGGTCGTGATCGTGCCGCCCTTGCGGGTCACGTAGACCGACGCGCCGAAGGTTTCACGACCCGGGTGCTCGAAGACGATGTCGATGTCCTCGCCACCGGTGAGCTCGCGGATCTTGGAGCCGAAGCGCTTCCACTCCTTGGGGTCCTGGGTGCGCTCGTCCTTCCAGAACTGGTACCCCTCCTCGGAGCGGTTGATGATCAGCTCGGCACCCATGGAGCGTGCGATCGCGGCCTTCTCCTCGTTGGAGACCACACAGATCGGCACGGCGCCGCCGTTGAGGGCGTACTGCGTGGCGAAACCGCCCAGGCCCCCGGAGGCACCCCAGACCAGGACGTTGTCGCCTTGCTTCATGTTGCCGCCGTTCTTGGAGACCAGCTGGCGGTAGGCAGTGGAGTTGACCAGGCCGGGGGAGGCTGACTCCTCCCAGGTGAGGTGCTTCGGCTTGGGCATGAGCTGGTTGGACTTGACCAGCGCGATGTGGGCCAGACCGCCGAAGTTCGTCTCGAAGCCCCAGATCCGTTGCTGCGGGTCCATCATCGAGTCGTCGTGACCGTCGGAATCCTCCAGCTCGACGCTGAGACAGTGGGCGACGACCTCGGTGCCGGGCTTCCACTTCGTGACGCCCGGGCCGGTCTGCAGGACGACGCCGGCGAGATCGGAGCCGACGACGTGGTACGGCAGGTCGTGGCGCTTGGTCAGCTCCGAGATCCGGCCGTAGCGCTCGAGGAAGCCGAAGGTGGAGACGGGCTCGAAGATCGAGGTCCACACCGTGTTGTAGTTGATGGAGCTCGCCATCACTGCCACGTAGGCCTCGCCAGGACCGAGCGCCGGCAGAGCGACGTCCTCGACGTGGAGCGACTTGCGCGGGTCCTTGTCGCGATCAGCCATCCCCTCGAACATCCCCGCCTCGTCCTTGTGCACCGTCACGGCGCGGTAGGACTCGGGGAGGGCGAGGTGGGCGAAGTCTTCGCTGGAGGTGTCGCCGGCAAGGATGGCGTCGAGGATCTGTTGCACGAGTGGGTCTCCTAGGACGTTGACGTCGGACTGTGGGTGGTGGGCGAAAGGTACCGGTCGGTAACCGGCGGGCGCTGGGAGTGTGCTGGACGTCTCAGTGTGCGGCTGCGGCTGGCTCGACGAGCTCGACCAGGATCCCGCCGGCGTCCTTGGGGTGCACGAAGTTGATCCGGGAGTCGTTCGTGCCCCGCTTGGGGGAGTCGTAGAGCATTCGCAGTCCACGGTCGCGAAGGATCGCGGAGACCTGCTCGACGTCGGAGACCCGGTAGGCGATCTGCTGGCAGCCCGGGCCGCTGCGGTCGAGGAATTTCGCGATCGTGGACGTCTCGTCGATGGGTGCGAGAAGCTGCACGCAGGAGCTGGAGTCCCCGACCGCCATCATCGCCTCGCGCACCCCTTGCTCCTCGTTGACCTCCTGGTGGGCCACCGACATGCCGAACGTGTCGCGGTAGAACGCGATGGCGACGTCCAGATCGGGCACGGCCATGCCGACGTGGTCGATGGCGGTGAACAGGGGCTCGGGAATGCTCAAGGCGGTCATGGCGCCCATGCTCCCCTTCCCCACTCGCGCCGAGCAAGCTGTCTCAAGCCGGAGGCCTCGCTGCGGTCTGCGGTGTGACATGCGCCTCGTCGGAGTCCAGCGGACACCCTGCCCAGGGCCCCGTGCTCGTGGGTATCGTCACGGTTACAGCCCGATCCAGATCAGTACACCTCAGCACCACCCGAACTTCACGGAGGCATCATGTCCGGAACCGTCATCGTCGCCGGGGCTCGCACCCCCATCGGCCGCCTGCTCGGCGGCTTCAAGGGCCTCTCGGCCGCTGACCTGGGTGGCGTCGCCATCAAGGGTGCCCTCGAGAAGGCCGGGGTCAGCGGCGACCAGGTCGACTACCTGATCATGGGCCAGGTCATCCTGGCCGGCGCTGGTCAGAACCCGGCCCGCGCCGCGGGCATCGCTGGTGGACTGCCGCTCAACGTGCCGTCGATCACCGTCAACAAGGTGTGCCTGTCAGGGCTCAACGCCATCGCGACCGCCGACCAGATGATCCGCGCCGGCGAGGCCGAGATCATCGTGGCCGGCGGCATGGAGTCGATGACGAATGCACCCCACGTCCTGCCGAAGTCCCGCGAGGGCTTCAAGTTCGGTGACGTCTCGCTGATCGACTCGATGGCCTACGACGCGCTCTTCGACCAGGCCACCCAGCAGGCGATGGGTGCGCTCACCGAGCAGTGCAACGCCTCGGGCACCAGCCTGACCCGTGAGGAGCAGGACGAGTTCGCCGCAGCATCGCACCAGAAGGCCGCGGCCGCTTGGAAGAATGGGCTCTTCGACGACGAGGTCGTCCCGGTCTCGATCCCGCAGCGCAAGGGGGACCCGGTCGTGGTCAGCCAGGACGAGGGCGTACGCGGTGAGACCACCGCCGAGTCCCTGTCGAGCCTGCGACCGGCCTTCTCCAAGGACGGCACCATCACCGCTGCATCCTCGTCGCAGATCTCTGACGGCGCTTGCGCCGTGGTCGTGATGAGCAAGGCGAAGGCAGAGGAGCTGGGTCTGGAGTGGCTGGCCGAGATCGGCGCGCACGGCATGGTTGCCGGCCCCGACTCCACCCTGCAGATGCAGCCGGCCAACGCCACGGCCAAGGCCTGCGCCAAGGAAGGCATCGACCCGAAGGACCTCGACCTCGTCGAGTTCAACGAGGCCTTCGCAGCGGTCGGCATCGAGTCGGCGCGCTCGCTGGGCCTCGACGAAGCCAAGGTCAACGTGAACGGGGGCGCGATCGCTCTGGGCCACCCGGTCGGCATGTCCGGAGCGCGCGTCGTGCTGCACCTGGCCATGGAGCTCAAGCGCCGCGGCGGTGGCGTCGGCGCGGCCGCCCTCTGCGGCGGCGGCGGCCAGGGCGACGCGCTGATCGTGCGTGTCCCGAACAACTGAGTCGGTCTCCGACCTCGTCGCGTCCGCCCGTGCCGGTCAGGCACGGGCGGTCGCGCGACTGATCTCGTTGGTCGAGGA